>DKPS01000252.1 GCA_002471345.1 Saprospiraceae bacterium UBA7328 | reverse complement strand
GATGCTCTTGCCAATGCAGTAAAAGTAACATTAGGACCAAAAGGTCGTAACGTAGTTATTCAAAAAAGCTTTGGTGCTCCATCTGTAACTAAAGATGGTGTGACAGTAGCTAAAGAAGTAGAATTAGAAGACCCAGTAGAAAATATGGGTGCTCAGTTAGTAAAAGAAGTAGCATCTAAAACTGCTGACAGTGCAGGTGATGGTACTACTACAGCTACAGTATTGGCTCAAGCTATGGTGACTTCAGGGATGAAGTATGTAGCAGCAGGTGCTAATCCTATGGACCTTAAAAGAGGTATCGATAAAGCGGTTGAAGCTGTGATAGCGGATCTTAAGAAACAGTCTACAGTAGTTGGAAATGATTTCAAAAAGATAGAGCAAGTAGCATCAATTTCAGCTAATAATGACGCTGAGATCGGAGCATTGATCGCTGATGCGATGAAAAGAGTATCAAAGGATGGTGTGATCACGGTAGAAGAAGCAAAAGGTACTGATACTTATGTAGAGGAAGTGATGGGAATGCAGTTTGATAGAGGATATCTATCTCCATACTTCGTGACTAATACGGAGGATATGAAGACTGAATATGAGAACCCATTAGTTCTTATTCATGACAAGAAAATATCTAATACACAGGATGTTATTCCTATTTTAGAAAAAGCAGCGGGTGCTGGAAAACCTCTTTTGATTATTGCAGAAGACGTAGATTCTCAAGCACTTGGACTTTTAGTTGTGAATAGACTAAGAGGTGGATTGAAAGTAGTAGCTGTAAAAGCTCCTGGTTTCGGTGATAGAAGAAAAGCAATGTTAGAAGACATAGCCATTCTTACTGGTGGTACTGTGATCTCAGAAGAGAAAGGGTACAAACTAGAAAATGTAGAAGTAGAGCACTTAGGTACATGTGAGAAAATCACTGTAGACAAAGACAATACTACTGTAGTGAATGGTGCTGGTAAGAAAAAAGACATTCAAGGAAGAATCAATCAGATTAAGCAGCAGATTGAAACTACTACTTCTGATTATGATAGAGAAAAACTTCAGGAAAGATTAGCTAAGCTTTCAGGTGGTGTAGCTGTACTTTATGTAGGTGCTGCAACTGAGGTAGAAATGAAGGAGAAAAAAGACAGAGTAGATGATGCACTTCATGCGACAAGAGCTGCTGTAGAAGAAGGAATTGTAACAGGTGGTGGTGTAGCTTTGATAAGGGCAATCAAGTGCTTGGACAAAGTGTCTGGTGAAAATGAAGATGAGAATTTAGGTATTCAGATCATTAAAAAGTCGCTGGAGTATCCTGTAAGAATTATTGCAGAAAATGCAGGTGTAGACGGAGCAGTAGTATTCATGGAAACTTTCAGAAAGAAAGGTGGTGAAGGCTACAATGCTAAAACAGATAAGTACGAAGACCTGAAGAAAGCAGGTGTTATAGATCCAACTAAAGTAACTAGAATTGCTCTTCTCAATGCAGGAAGTATTGCGGGGATGGTTATAACTACTGAAGCTGTGATCAATGATATGCCTGAAGAAGGTCCAGCTGCGCCTATGATGCCTCCAGGTGGTGGTATGGGCGGTATGATGTAATATCATCCAGCTTATAATGAATATAAAGCCTGTCTCGATAATTATCGGGACGGGCTTTTTTTTTGAGAGATGAATGACGTATGAGTGAAGTTTTATCAATTGATTTAAAGCAATCGCTATAATCAAAAGATTAAATTAGACCTTTTAAACTTCCTTATGAAGTCATTATATAGAAGTCATCTATTAACCACATCGTCTGTTGGAGGTAACGGCCTAGTTCCAAAGCAAATGCAAAATTTGAAATGCATGGCCAAATTTATGTCTTGACAACCTATGTTTTATGAGCGTTTGGCTGAATAATTTTGATAAAAAATTAAGGATCAATGTGTTATCAGCAGTCGATGAGGTAAGTTTTTAAATCACTTCATAACAAAGACTCATCTATTGTTAAGAAGTTCTGAACAATCCTGCATCTTTGCTATATTCACGGGGTAAATCCATATAGGACAATTTCTAGGTGACAAAAGAAGAAAAATTCGAATCGATATTCCAGAAGTATTATACTCCTCTATGTAACTATGCATATAAGTATCTCGATAATTGGGATACATCAAAAGATATAGTTCGATCAACTTTTTTAAAAGTTTGGAATAATTGGGACACTTTTAGCGGAGCCCTATCTCAGAAAAGCTATCTATTTAGAGCAGTGAAAAATACGCTAATTGATACCATTAGGAAAGAGAAAAGGATGGGTATATCGGAGGATGGACATAGTGTGCTTCTTGCCTCTAGTGAAACTGAAATGGACTCTTTTATTATACGCTCTGAGATTATGAAATCTCTAAATAAGCTGAAAACTAAAAATCGGAAAATATTTATGCTCAATAAAATTGAAGGATTGACTTATCCCGAAATTGCCAAATTTTTGAAAATTTCAGAAAGAACCGTAGAAGACAATATGGCAAGAGCATTCAAAGCATTAAGAAAGGATCTAGCAAAAAATAAGAATATCTATTAATTCAAAAAATGCAATAAAAGCACAGAGATGTAGATTTATCAATGTCCACCAATAATGTGGGAAGAATGATACAAATCGTCTAAAGATTGAGACAATGAAAATGAAGGAAGGGTTACTTATGAAATATCTGAATGGAAACTGCTCCAAAAAGCAAGTTGCCAAAGTACAGTCTTGGTTGGCTGAGGATATTGCCCATTCTAATGAATTAGATCGATTAAAGGTAGTATGGTCTCAATTTGAGGACTTAAAATCCTTTAAGACTCCTAATGTCAAAAAGGATTGGAAAACAATGACATCATTAGTAGATATTCATGGAATTCCTAAAAATGACGATTTGAGCCCTAAAGTCGTAGAGGTCCAGCCATCAATGAAGAAGGTAGCTTTTGCACCAAAACCAATTGTCACTGATCAAGTTTCTACATCAGAAAATGAAGATATTTCCAAATCTTCTGTCATTAGATCTTCTGAGGCAACAAATAAGTCTAAGCCAAGTCTAAAAAGTGAGACGATTAAATCAACTTATGTAGCTGGAAAGAAAAATGATTCGGGTATTCCACTTATCGATAAGATAGTCTACATAGTAGGATCTATAATAGCTGCAGGAATAATAGCATTTGGGATTTACAAACTACTCAATAAGAAAACTCCAATTGTTGAAATTGCGACTACAGAAAC
The DNA here is from genome assembly GCA_002471345.1 of Saprospiraceae bacterium UBA7328. Lineage (GTDB taxonomy): Bacteria > Bacteroidota > Bacteroidia > Chitinophagales > Saprospiraceae > UBA7328. The sequence continues at coordinate 16,413 of DKPS01000252.1, read as the reverse complement.
ATCAAAGGAATTTACACTCCCTGACGGTTCTGAAGTTGTATTGGATCCTTTCTCTAGACTTTCATATCCTAGAGATATGGATGATCAAAGAAGATTATCATTATTTGGTGGAGGAGAATTTGACGTGATGGCTGATACAGAACCGATGATAGTAGATTTTGGTGATGTGTCTGTAATGACTAGAGGAACATCTTTTGATCTTGAGAAAGCAGAGGACTTTGTTTCTGCGGAAAGCTTTGATGGCAAATTGAGGTTTTTCGAAACTTTAAATGAGGAGAATAATGTAGAATTGTCAGAGGGTGACAAATTCAAATATGTCAATGGCAATTTTGAAAGTATGATATTATTGGTTGAGGTTCTTCCTGAACTTCCTGTTATTCTAGTAGGTGAAAGCATCAAGTTAGACCGACTCTTGGATTGGCTTATGGAACAATCAGGATGGAAGGTAATAACAACTCCATCTATGCCAATAGATCGAGACCATGAAGTCGTTGTGAATTTAGACCAATCTTACGAAGATGTACTTTCTTCATTGAAGGATCTTATGGATATAGATTATCAATCTGCAGAGTGCAATGGCTGTTATCTTATCAAGAGAATGAAGTCTCTTTAGGCTCATTTCAATATAACATCACCTATCAACATCAAATCCAGTATGATACCTTTTACCCAGATTAGTCAAAAAGGAGAAGCGCTACATTTTGCTCATGCTAATGCATATCCTTTGTCATGCTATCGGTCATTTTTAAGGCCTTTCACTGAGAAATATGCTGTATGTGGCATGCATGCAAGGCCTCTCTGGGAGGAAAGTAAATCACAAAATTTTAATGATTGGGAAGAGTTTGGTCAAGATCTAATCCATTGTTTTGAAGAACAGCAATTGTCCAATGTCATCGGAGTTGGACATTCAATGGGCGCTATTTATTCATTAATAGCTGCAAATAAACGTCCAGAATTGTTCAAAAAATTAATTCTAATAGACCCAGTTATTATTCCTCAAAAGGCTTACAAATTCACTCAGTTTCCTTATTTTATTAAGAAGAGAATGATGCCAATGGTGAAAATTGCTTTAAGAAGAAAAGATAGTTGGGATACTAAAGAAGAGGCACGAGCATATTTTGAAAGTAAAAGATTCATTCAAAAATTTCATCCCGAAGCATTTGAAGATTTTATAGAAGGTGGTCTGAAAGAAAAGAATGGAAAATTCACTCTTGCTTTTCCAAAAAAGTGGGAAGGGAAAATATACAGTTCTGTGATTGATGTATGGTCTATTTTGAAAAGACCACCTTGCCCATTGATCATAATAAGAGGAGATAATAGTAATGTAATAAGTAGTGAAATCTGGGAAAAGATTAAAAGGAATACGCCTAATTCTACATTTATTAATATGACGAATGTAGGTCACCTCATTCCCATGGAAAAGCCAAAAGAACTGGCTCATATAATGCTAAGTCAATTATAATGAATCTTACAAATGCACAAGAAGGTTAAAGTACTTGCTGAAGATGGTGTTCAGATTTCTGCACTGCTCTTCTCTCCACAAAATCGGTCTAAAGGTGTTATTTTATTTTGTCCGGGATTGGGTATTCCAAAGGAGTTCTACCTTAATTATTGTGAATTTCTTAGGTCATCTGATTATCGGGTTTTAGTATTTGATTATCGAGGAATAGGAAAAGATGATCTGAGAGAAAAGACTTCCAAAATTAATCTGACCAATTGGCCACTTCAGGACATTCCAGCTTGTATTAACTATATCCTTCGTGAGTTCCCTTCAGAAAAAATCTATTATGTAGGACACAGTGTGGCTGGTCAAATAGCTGGACTTGTTCCTAGTATCGAATCCATAGAAAGGTTTCTTTTCTTTTGTTCTACTGGTGGCCATTATCGTCTATTTGAATTCCCTCTTAATCTTTTCACTTTTTTCATGTTCTACGTTCATATCCCTATTGTGTCCACTCTTTTCGGACAATTACCTAAAGGTCTAACTTATAGAGGTGTGGCGATATCCAAAGGTGTAGCAAAGGATTGGGCAATGTTTTCTAGACATCCATTATATTTTAGAGGGTTTGTTAAATCCAGATTTGAAAAAGACCTCTATGAAAAGATTACTCAAAAGATAGATTGGATTTCATTTTCTGATGATCCCATAGCTACAAGCAAAGCATTAAAATTCATGATGGGACACTATAAAAATGCTCCTATCAGTCATCACCAGATTGATCCGAAATCTCTGTCATTATCTAGAATAGGCCATTCAGGTTTTTTCAACAAGAAGAAAGGTCGAAAATTATGGGAGTGGTCACTAGGGATTTTAAACTCTTGAAACTAATGGGACTTTCAATCAGAACTTCGGATTTTAACGCCTACTCTATAACTCCAATCTGAATTACTACCCATTGAAGATCTTACTAAATCAAGCCTCAATATTCTAAAAATATGCCATCCTATTTTATCAATACCTAGATGAACTTCATAGTAAGAGTCTGATCCTTGAGCATTGAGATATTTAGCCCCTGCCACCAGTCCAAAACCCAACTTGTTTATTCCTGGAATTTTATCCATAACAAATCCATCAAAGTGGTGTTGCACATGAGCTTGAACAAAATTGCCATCAGTACTGTGAGAATAATAGGGTAGCGCTAAAAAAGAAGTTGGATAAGATGCAGGGTCTGAGAGTGTAAATTGGTTTCCTTGAAAATGGAAATAGTCAAGAGGTGTTAACTCATTTTTTTGTAGAGTACTTCCTCCTTTTAAAAAATAGGTAAAACTTCCTCTAGAACCTAATGAAATCTCATTAGTTAAAGAAGCGCTCAATGCATTAAGTGAAATACCATTCTTTATTCCATTGAGGAATCTGTATTTAAATCTTAAAGTGGCTCCATTATTTCCAGAATCAAATTTTCTGTCAGGATAAACAAAATACTCTTGGTTAAATCTAAAATCTGCATAAAGCTCTGCTGAGAATACCTTATGATTTTCGAACTCATTTACTAAATCATTATCTATTATTTCAGAAGGGAAGTTAGGTGTAAATACACGACTATCTTTATAAAAATAACTTTGATCAGAATTGTTAAAAAGTTGACTACGTTGTTCATATCCCATCATAGCTCTGACGTTCACTCCGTTAAAAATTTCTTTCCCAAAACCTATCTTAGCATAGGAATAGTCAAAATATTTAGGATAGTTTCTTCGAGCAAAAAGACTGTATAGCGTGTTCCTCAATTCATCTATAGGTTCAAACTTATTAAATTGCTTGACAGAAGTCCCTCCTGTTAAAGTAACATAAGACCTATTTAGCCTATTGGGTCTGTATGTTATACTTCCGTTTCCTCGGACTTTCTTTTCTGAAAATCCATAGTTAATATTCCCATCAAGGATGATTCTGTTGGTATGCTCTTTATCAAAATATTTCCACCAACTAAGGTCGAGTGATGCATTGTAACCTTGCACAGTATTGAATCCGACATGACTCAGAGCGGATCCTATACTCCAATAGGTATGATTTGATGAATTAGAATGACTGTAGCCACCAAGAACATCTCCAATTTCAAATCTATTATTTTCTCTGTCTAAAGAATCTTTAAAAGCTGGGCTTTCTCTTACCTTTTGGATACTGTCTTTTTTTACATAGTCCACTTTTTCTTCTTGTGTAAGTGGAGCTGGGCGGTTTGCCTCCCAGTATAGACTATCCTTCTTATTAGAATCTTTCTCTACTACGAAAACCTCTTTATTGAAAATGTTATCATCTATCGGAGATGTAAGGTCGTAATTAGAGTAGGTTGCAGAGAAATTTCCATTTAACTTGAAACCAAGGATTCCTAATTTAAAAGAAATGTTATTGGAGAATATACGCCAAACGTCTGGTTCCTGAAGCGGCACAAAAACCTGGTCTACCTCCACACTATCTAGAAAATAAAGCTGTGATGCCTTAGATGTAACTCCAACTTCTACACTGTGGATATTCCACAAATCCTCTACTATGTAAATTGTACCATAAAATGACGGATCAGTTTCTCGTTTTCTGAGGAGCTTAATCTTATTGATGAGCCTGCCATCTTCATAGAATGTCCCTTCTAGACGGTATTTGTAGTATGCCATAGCATTTTCTGCAATGGGTGAGACCAGTTCTCTACTGAAATCCATGGTGTTGTCATAGACATTGAATTCCATCTCTCTTGCAGTATTAAAACTATACCCGCTATCATCTCCACTTACTTTTGAACTATATACGACTTCTTTGAGATTCCCTTCTCCTTTGTAGTAAAGTTTAGAAATAGATTCGGACAGATATACTATGCCTTGACGATTAGAATCTAGGGCTCCGTCCATGTCTCCTACCTTTATCCCCATAATTTTTTCTGGTGCATCCTCTATCTTTTGATTCCCTTTGACATATACATCACACGTAAATTGCTCTATCAGGTTTTGATAATATTTCCTTTTACGTTGAGCATTTCTGATAATGGCATAAGCTGGATCTTCAGCATCAGCAGCTATGGTTACTTCATTTAGCAAAGTAGCTTGGGCTTGAAGTACAATGTCAATATTTATTGAGTTGCTTCCTAAATCTACGTGCTTTGTTACAGTTTCTTTTCCTACGTATTGATATACAATTTGATAATTGCCGGGAGAGAGATTAAGCCTATAAACTCCCTCAATGTTGGATGTAGTGCCCTGTGTAGATCCTTTGATGTAAATACTCACAAATGGAAGTGGCTCTCCACTTTGATCAGTAATTGAGCCATTGATCTGTGCACTAAGTAGAATAGGAAATAGAGATCCAATTAAGGCGTAGAGAATTTTCATATTGACTGACGTTTTGAAGTATATGGTTAAGGTATATGTTATCGACTGCCTTAAGCCTTAAAGAACTATTAAATCATTCTTAATGAGATAATAAGTTATTCTCTTCTAACTTACTCTATGCCAAGTTTGTGTTCTACCCAGAGCTCTAATACCTATATAGCCTCTTACTTTAAGAGTGCCATCTTTGTTTAAGCCTATGACACATTTATAAGTGTTTCCGTCTTCAGGATCAAGAATTCTTCCACCGTTCCACTCTTTACCTTTTTGTTTCATGTCCCATAACATTTCTAAGCCTAAAACTGGTGTGTTTTTTTTGTCACCTGGGCATTTTTCACAAAGGATATCATCTGTTTGGTCAAAGAGTTTGGTGATTTTGCCATATGCTCTTCCTTCTTTTTTGTAGATTTCGATATAAGATGATGGCTCTCCGTCTTTATCATCAATTGCTTTCCAAATTCCAAAAACGGATTCTTGAGCAGAGACATTTGAGAAGATTAGTCCAAATAGAATAATGGAGATGAATTTCATGCTGACTTTTTGTTGTGGATTTTAAAACGAGAAGAGTAAAACATTAGTATCTCACAAATTAGTTCACATTGGCATTTCCACTAGTATCACCTGTTTTAACTGCAGTGAAATTCAAGTCTACAACATCCTCTGTTAAGTCTTGAATAGCGTCTTTCTCTACAAAGTCAAAAGGATCCTCATTGTCACCAAAAGACTTAGATCCTGGTACAAATCTCCAACTAGTATTGTTGCTTAGTTCATCAGATTTGCCAATAATGATGTTCACATAATTAATGATATCCAAAGCAGAAACTCTATTGTCTTTATTGGCATCAGCTGCAATAAGTTGAAATGGATTTGAGAATGGTTGGATGCCTAAAATATGTCTTGACATAATTACTAAGTCTTGTGCAGAAACACCATTTCCAAAAATGTCAGATTTGGTAGGAGTAAGGGTGTAAGGAGCATTAAGAGGAAGATCATTGAAAGTATATACACCATCAAGATTAGTCATAGCGACTGCCCCAGTATTAAGGGTAATAGAAACACCAGATACGCCGTTCCCATTAAAATTAGTCACTTTACCACTTATACTGCCCACTTCAGGCTGGCAGGAATTTTTTGAAACCGCAATAAACAATTCACTACTAGAAACAGTAGCACATCCATCAGCTGTAATACTACTTAATGGATCACCTACATTGTATGAAAGTGTTCCTTCATAGGAAACACCATAGACGTAATCAGTCTGTGAGCCAGAATTTTCAAAATCATACCAATCCTCCAAATGAATAAATTTTATCCTTCTATTTTCATCAGTGAACACATAGGCATAAGTGTCACCTGCAGGAATTAATAGGTTATTTTGAAGTTGAACAGAGTCGCTTAAACCATCAGAAGGACATATTGAGATGTCAGTCACCCATGCCGTAGAAGCTACATTGGTCTCAAAACACTCGGGTTCTGCAGAACAGCTGTCCTTATTAACTGTGAGGAAAACATTATTATCAGAAAATTCTATACATCCATCTGACTGAATGGAAGTCCATAAATCACCAACATCATATGTTAGATTACCCGAATATGAGATTCCATATACTCTTGTAGGAGAAGTGCCAGATCCTTCAAAATTGTACATGTCTTCATAATGAAGTGTAATGATACTTCCAAATTCACTTGTTAATACATAAGCGTAACTATCTCCAGCAGGAATTCCTTCAGTATTTCTTAGTGGAATGATATCATCTATTCCATCAGTAGGACAAATACCAATTTCAGTAGCCCAATTTACACCAGCAGCAATTGTTCTTACACAAGTGTCCATAGGTTCATTCCCACCACCACCGTTTCCTCCTCCATCACTTGCTGCACCGAATGTGCCACCTGCCCAGTGTAATCCAAATTGGACACATCGAAATATAATATAGTCATATTCATTAAACCCAACTTGAGTGCCAAGTTCCCATTGCTGTGCCCCACTGAATTTTCCAGTCTCAGCAATGTCTTCTACAAAAAAAGCTCCTGTATGATTTTGAGGATCTGTAGATAAGAAAATCTGAACATCTGGGCCTCTAGGTGTATCGTAGTCTTCATCGAGCCTTAGAACAATGTCACCATTATCCAAAAGATCTAAAAATGCTTTACCTGAAATGACATAATTTCCGTCCATTAACTCTGCTTCTCTTGTTTCCACAACAGTCTGTGCAGAAGCGACAAAGAATATAGAACACAACAGAAAAATGGTCGTAAATATTTGATGGATTAGAATTCTCATATTTCCTCTTAATCGATTGATTTTCAATACTAAGTTATATAAATACTTACTGTAAATCTAGGTCATTGGTTGCGTTTGGTCTGATCGAGAATATTTCAATTCAATAACTGATTAATTGTCTTTAACTAGAGCTATAAGTAAATTGCAGTCCCTTAGTTCTCATTTTTTGTAATTAACAATTTATCTTTTTGAAGAAGCACAACAAACATGTCTTTCTAAAAAAACCAAATGGTGGTAACTTTCATCGCAATGAGTTCGGGTTTATTGGAGCTCCATGTAGTACTATTCAAATCCTTTGTGATAAGATAGTATTAGGACTAAAAGGCGGCTATAATATTGGATACATGGATGCCGATCATGGTAGTGGCGATTCATCTTTGAACTACCATATGGTTTACACGGATAAAATCAATTTTCATCAAGTCAATTTTGAAGACAGTCATACCGATTATAGCCTTAAACAAAAATTCGAAACATGTTCTGGTCTGTTGATTAATGCTAATCACTTCAAATCAGATCAACAAATCGTAATCATAAACGAGAAAAAGAGAGAATCCCTTTCTAGAAAATTAGATAAATTGACTAATGTCAAGGCTTTTATTCTTGATGAAGGGATGAATGTTCCTTTTGACTTCCTCAAGGAATCAGTAGCCAATTATGAAGAGGTACCAATTCTCTCAATTGAGAATATTGATTCTATTATTGAGCTTATCATAGATTTTGTTAAGGCTAGCAACCCCTCTTTGTTTGGGCTACTCCTATATGGTGGAAAGAGCACAAGAATGGGGTCAGATAAAGGAAGAATAAACTATCATGGAAGTTCTCAAGTGGATTATCTCTCTGATCTGATGAAGAAATACTGTGATAAAACTTACGTTTCAAAATCACAATTAAGCGATGGCATTAAAAGTGATGATGTGATTACGGATACTTTCACAGATCTAGGGCCATTTGGTGGAATATTATCCGCATTCAGGGCTAATCCTAATTCAGCTTATTTCACACTACCCTGTGATGTTCCTTTTATTGATGCACCATTAATAGAATTATTGATATCGGAAAGAGACCCTTCTAAAATGGCTACCTGTTTTCACAATAAGGAAACAGGATTTCCAGAACCACTTATCACAATATGGGAACCTCGAGCTTATCCTTCTTTACTTCATTTCTTGAGTATGGGCTATAGTTGTCCCAGAAAAGTTTTGATTAATTCTGATATCAAAGAAATTGAACCACCTCATGATCTTTCATTGTACAATGCGAACACTCCTGAAGAGTTAGCATTTGCAAAGGAAAAGCTTAAATCTCTCAATTAACTTCTTTTTCGGGTCTATTCGTTACTACATAGTATATAACTAAGATAGTTTGTTCATAAATCAGAAATAATATATGAGGAATCTTATTGGTATTTTTTACCTTGTCAAGGTTGAAAATATTGTTCATTTCGGTAAATGCGCTTTTTTTACTAATTATGAGGATATTTTAAAGTTTAATTAACAAAGAAAGCTTATGAAAAAAACTGTTTTACTCAGATCATCTGCATTCCTTTTTGGAATGCTGATGTGTACTTTGATGATGGCCCAAAACTCTGTCTCAGGTACAATAACTGACGCTTCAGGTGAGGTACTCATCGGGGCTAATGTTTTAGTGAAGGGGACTACGGATGGTACTATATCAAATTTTGATGGTACATATGAGGTGAATACCTCAGCATCTTTTCCACTTACACTAGTTATTTCTTTTACTGGATATAATACCACAGAGGTTGATGTGGCTAGTTCATCTTCTAATGTAGATGTGACCTTACAAGAAGGGGTCTTGTTAGGGGATGATGTAGTTATATCTGCATCAAGAAGACGTGAAAAGATTCAAGAGGCTCCGGCTTCTATTTCAGTTATTACAGCGAGAAAGCTTGAAGCTTCTCCGAATAATAACCCAGTCAGGAATTTAATCAATGAACCTGGAATTACTGTTCAGCAACAAGGTGCTGCAGTTACTAATATTCAATTAAGAGGTGATGGGGGGATATTTGGATCAGCATCATTTCCGATTTTGGATTATAGATCTTTATCCGGTCCAGGATTAGGAACTTATGATGCACTGAATACTCCTGTTAGTAGTATTGATCTTGAAAGAATTGAAGTTGTAAGAGGTCCTGGTTCAGCTCTTTATGGACCTGGTGTGACTGCGGGTGTAATTCACTTTCTTTCTAAATCTGCAATAGACAAACCAGGTACCACTATAGAATTAACAGGTGGAGAACTAAGTACTTTCGGTGCTGCAGTAAGACATGCTACCAAGGTTTCTGACAAATTTGGTTTTAAAATCAATGCAGCATATCAAAAAGGAAATGAGTTTGGATTAGATCCGAATGATCCAATAGATCAAGTAAGTTTAGGTAGACTACAATCTACTGTTTCTGTACCTGCTATCACAGGTGGTATAGTAGATGGTACTTTACCAGGTAGAGTGATAAAGACAGCGTCAGACTTAGATCCTGATGGAGATGGTAACCCTCTTCAAAATGACTGGAATTCAGCTCGTTTGAATGGTACTTTAGAATTTAGGCCGCAGGATGATTTATCCATAATATTTACAGGTGGTATGAATCAAGCTTCGCACCTATTCTACAATAGTCAAGGATTCGGTCTAAGTCAAGCAAGAGAGACATATGCACAAGCAAGACTTCAGAAAGGGGGCCTTTTTGCACAGGCATTTTGGTTAAATACACCCGGAGGTACAGATGAGAATCCAACATTCTTATATCAAACTGGAAACACTACTACTGTAGGAAGAACACAACTAGAAGCTCAGTTGCAATATAATTTTGACACTCCTGGATTCTTGAATGCGAATTGGACAGCTGGTTTTGATTACCGATTGTCAAAAGCAGATACAAAGAATCAGGTTTATGGTAGAGAAGAAGATGATGACAATTTTGGAATTCAAGGACTTTACTTACAAACTAAGTTGGCCTTGGGTGATAAGTTAGATTTAGTATTGGCTGGTAGAGCTGATAGATTTAATTTCTTGGAAGAGAATTCATTTTCTCCAAGAGCAGTAATGGTTTGGAAGCCTAGCCCTAAGCATACATTCAGAGGTGGATTTAATAGAGCTGTTGGAGCTCCTTCTCAGCTGCAGGTTAATATCGATTTCCCTGTAAGTACAGTTGTTCCAGGTGCATTTGATGTTTTCCTTATAGGTAATAAAAATGCACAGACATTTGGTTCTAATCCACAGATTGTATTTAATGGAGCAGTACCATTCCCTAGCTTACCTGTAGGTACTCCGGGTATACCTTTGGCATATGTACAAGGAGCCGTATCTTCTGCAGTTATTCCAGCTATTATTCAAGGATTAACTGCTGCTAATCCTCTATTTGCCCCTCTTGCTGGGCCAATAGCTGATTACTTGGGTAATCCGGCGAACTTTGTTGGCGGCCTTGCAGGTCAATTTGTTGGGATCAACCTATTTAACGGTCGTCCTCTAGGATTGACAGATGCTCCTGCAGCTACTTTAAGAACAGAGGATACGTGGGAAGTAGGATACAAAGGATTGATAGGCGATAAGTTAGGCGTATCAGTGGATGTGTATAATAGAAAAGTGGACGGAGCGACTTTATTTACTGCTATTAGCCCAGGTTATAGTCTTCAGGGTACAGATGGTCTGCCAGCAGCATTAGGTAATGCGGTAGGAGCAGACTTTGCAACCTTCCTTTCTGGACTCTTGTCACCATTTATAGGTGTACCTGGAGGTTTCCCTGATCAAGCTACTTTTGAAGCGACAGTTGCTCAAGTGGCAGGAATTGTAGGTGGCGGATATGCAGCTGGTGGAGCTGGATTTTTACAAAGTATAGCACCTCTTAATGCAGGATTTGTATTAGCTACTACTCCTACAGAGCAGGTGCCTAATAATGGAGTTACTCACTTAGCTGCAGGATATAGAACTTTTGAGGCTTATGATTATTGGGGATCTGACATAGGATTAAATTATTTCGTTTCTAACGATTTAACACTTAGTGCTGCTTACTCATGGACTTCAGATAACATCTTCAATCCAACGATTGTAGGTAGTGATGGTGATACAGAAAGAACTTCTATTTCTCAACCAACTAACAAGTTCAGATTAGGATTCAATTATGTTCCAGAGTTTGGGTTTAGAGCAAATATGGCATTCCAACATGATCCTACTTATGAGGTGTTTTTAGGTCAATTTTCAGGAGATACTGACGAGAAAAACCTTGTAGATTTAGGTGTTGGATATAAGTTTGACAGTGGTTTGGCATTAAATATTTCAGCACAGAATTTATTTGATTCTGAGTATAGAACATATCCTAGCTTTCCTAAAATTGGAAGAAGAGTGTTAGGTAAATTGACTTATACATTTGGTGATGATGGAGCTAGTTCACGATCATCTGCTGATATGGCTGCTAAGAAAATGGATAGCGATGGTGATGGTATAAGAGATCACAAAGATGCATGTCCGGATATAGCTGGTATCAGAAAGCATAAGGGATGTCCTATGAATGCTGAAGATATGGCTGCAAAAGCTGCTGCAGAAGCAAAAGCTGCTGCAGAAGCTGCAAGAGTAAAAGCAGAAGAAGAGGCAAGAGTAAAAGCAGAAGCTGAGGCTAAAGCAAGAGCTGCTGCAGAAGCAAAGAGAAGAGCAGATGCAGAAGCTGCTGCTGCCGCTGCTGCTGAAAAAGCAAGAATGGAAGCAGAAGCTGCTGAAAAAGCGGAAACAATGAGGATTGAAGCTTTGAAAGTAAGAAATACAGAGATCACAACTAGATTTACTGCTGCTTTAGAAGGACTTCAGTTCAATTCATCAAGATCTACTTTTAGAAAAGAGTCTTTCGCTAAGATGGATGAAGCTGCTGCTATAATGGAGGAATTTGGCGATATCAGTGTATTAATACAAGGTCATACTGATAGCCAAGGACAAGCTGAAAGTAATATGAAATTGTCTCAGTCTAGAGCTGATGCAGTGAAAGAATACTTGGTATCAAAAGGAATTGATACATCAAGACTTTCTACTAATGGCTTAGGTGAAGATCATCCAATAGCTGATAATAACACAGCGAAAGGTAGAAAAATGAACAGAAGAGTAGAATTTATCATTTTAAAATAATACTCTAAAGAATAAAATCTTTCAGATTTTAAATCCCACTCCTCAAACGAGGAGTGGGATTTTTTATTTAATTCATTCTGCGACCATTGATTTCTTAATGAGGAAACTCTTAGGGTACAAAGTCAAATGATGCTGCTAGAGATATAAGAGACTCTCACTAGATCTCATAAACATTTCTCATTTGTGGAATAACAGCTTTTTTATGCTCTGTTAAATTTTAAATTGAAATGTTACTTTCCAGATATTTGGAAGTTAAAAACAGATTAGAATGTTGGATATTCTGAAGCATAAATTCATTTGGCCCTCATCTTTGTAATCTCTTGATGGCAATTAAATTGTCTGCCTTTTCAATTTAAGCAAGATGAATTGCTCAATCAGACCTTGCAAGTAAGACCTAATTTTTTTTGATTTAGATACCTGAATATGATTGACATTTAAAAGTCATGATTTCATTTTCTTCCAAAAAAGAAACCCAAATATTAACCCAAAAATCAATAGAAACCAGGGTCTTATGGTCTTCCCTAGCATTGCTCTATACTTGTTCTGGATTTCTAAAAGAGGTTGGTAATTTATTCCCATCTCTACTACATTATTTTCGGTAGTGTAATCATCATAATGCTTAATCATAGAGGCAAAAATACTTGGTTCTGACTCTTTTAAATCAATAGTTTCTCCAGGATCATTGTTGAGGTTGTACATTCTCCAAATACCATCACCGTATGGTTTTCCATTTCTTACTAGTTTTAAATCTCCTTTGTATAATGCACATTGACCGGCTGCTTCCATGCCGATAATGTCATCTGTTTCATAGACCTGTTGGACCTCTTTACGAAGTAGCGGGGTGAGGTTTTTTCCTGTCATAGGTCCCACTGGAGCAATTTTAGGAATATCGATTCCTGCCAACGATAAAATAGTAGGTGTTATATCTGTTATCCAGGTGAATGAATGTAATGTATCTCCTTTTGGAATCTGTGGACCTGAGAAAATTAATGGAACCCTTAATCCACCTTCTCCAGCGTAAAATTTAAAATATGAACTAGGCCCAGCAGCAGCACTTGCAAATTCAGGGCCTATATAATTGAATGAACCTTGTTCTCCTAGCCGTTCATAATCTTGATGATATCCTTGAGTTTTAAGCCATATTTTCATTGCGGCTACATCACCTACTGCACTGGCCTCTGGGCCATTGTCTGATGTAATCACAAACATCGTATTTTGATACTTGCCTACAGATTTGAGATACGTTATATATCGTCCAATATGGGTATCCATTGATTCTAGCATGGCAGCGTTCACAGCCATTGCTTTGGCTTTATATTTTTTGTCTTCTTCAGTCAGATCTTCCCAATTTTCCAAAGTCGGTAGCATTTCTCCTAGAGGCGCACTAGGTGATATAATGCCTATTTTTTTTGCGTTCTCATAGCGCCTCTTCTTTATCGCAGCCCAGCCCTTTTCATATGTAGAAATGTATTTTTTTGTGATTTCTCTGGGGGCCTGTACGGGTATATGGATGGCTTGAAATGCTAAATACGAGAAGAAGGGTTTGTCGTCTTTGGGAGTTTCCTTCATAAATTGGATCATCTCATCTACTAAGTTGCGGGATGAGTAAAAATCTTCTGGTAGATCTACAGTTTTTCCATCTTTATACCATGGAGGTTTGGCTTCTTGAGTAGGAAGATATGGGCGTTGCTCATAGTTGTCTGCCCCTGAAGCGTCTAGTATATAAGATCTATCGAATCCTCGTTTAGTAGGCAAAGTATTTTGAGTATGACCTAAGTGCCACTTACCTGAAGTGTAAGTGTGGTATCCATGATTTTTCAGTCTTGTAGCTATAGTAAATACTTTATTGTTGAGTATACCTTCGTAGCCTTCATAAGCGGCAATTTGTGGGGGTGTGAATATAGGAAGGTTTGGAACACCTGTCTGATGGCTATCGTGACCAGTAAGTAACATTGCTCTGGAAGGAGCACACATTGGCGAGGCGTGATGATTAGTGAACATTATGCCTCTGCCGGCTAATGCATCTATGTGAGGCGTAGATGCTTCTCCTCCATAACATCCAAAGTCCTGAAGGGCAGCATCATCGACAAGGATAAGGACGAAATTTGGAGGAGTTGACTCAGTTTGGGAAAATGCACTTTTTGCAAAAAGCAAAAAAATAGAGATTATCAAATAACTTAATGATTTATGTTTTTTCATTTTTCAATTTATCAGTGCTCAAAATAAGAGTAATCAAGGATGATTAATCCACTACTGATTTAATTTCGAACAACTTTTCAAGACTTTTTAATTCGTTCAAATTATGTGTATTGAACTCTTATTCAATGGATGATTCAAATCATTTAAAAGATCAAAATCATCTTTTGATTTGATATCCGAACCAAGGCATCTCTACTCTAATTTTGGCTATTAGATTATTTAAATGAATGGTCACTTCTTTTTCAATTCAATCTTGAAAGGAGTTAGTGAAGTTACTATTTGAACTTCATGAAATCCTTATTCAGTACTATGAAATGGTGCATTAAAAGAAACAAAAAAGGAAAAAGAAGCACTGAAAAATTCAGGTGCTAATTTTCAGTCAATACTTGTTTAGCCAAATGCATTTCTTCTGATTCATAGTCTTCCAAAATTTTATCTAGAATCCTGCCGACTTTCGTACAAATCCTTATTGCCTCTACCTTTGGCCATGTCGCTTTTTCTCCCTTTGTTATTAATTCTGCAAGTTCGTCTCTTGTCAAAGTAGACAGTAGCCTGGTTGGCCTAATTGAACTAAAGTCTGCGATGATATTTATATCACCCTGGTAGTCTTGTTGAATAACCGAATTGATGGTGGTTGCCATAACTGCCAGTTTTGGAACATACTTAAAGAATGGCTTTGCCAATGTATAATTAAACTGTGAAGTTTCTTTGAGAACTGCTGACCCAAACCTTACAGCCGGAGAGAGAAATTCACTTTTGTGCAAAGGAGAATTAGTAAAAGGTAGAACCAATGGATTGGTCATGCTCACAATGAAATGATTCACACCATATAATCTTGCCAGGCGTTTTGCAGGAAGATCATTGGAAGCAGATCCATCTACCCACTTTCTGGAAGGTAAATAGGCTTGGACCTTTCCATCCTTGTTTTTAGCAAATAAAGTTGCTGGTGGGAAGACACCTGGAACAGCACATGATGCCATAAGTGCTGACCGTATTAACACATTTGGAGATGCAATGGCATTCAGTAATCTAGATTTTTGCTGTAGTCCTTTTGGCGAAACAGAAATATTAATTTTTCTACCTGTATGTTCGAAAGCTTCTTGAAATGTGAGGTTAGGAATAGTGGAGTTGACTACACTTTCAAGGTCTCTAACTCTAAGCGAGCTTCTTTCATCAGAAATGTTTTTGAATATATTTTCCTCTTGTTCAAGTAATTGAAATAAAGAGTCTTCTCCAAGAAAGCCTAATAATTCTTCATCATTAAGAGTTCCTGCTAAGGCTGCAAAAATTGAACCCGCACTTGAGCCAGATATGACATCTGGTATCAGATGATGTTGAGCCATCACTTTAAGCACTCCTCCATGAAAATTTCCTAATTGGCCACCACCACTTAACATTAATGCAGACCTCCCAAAGCATTGGCTTGCTCTATGGAAAAAGTCCAGTTTGTCTTCAAAACTAATGTTGTCATTATTCTTGTCGGCAATATGAAGAATAGAGTCTCCGACTTCATCTAAATAATCTTCTATTAATTGCTTCGTTCCAAAAAGAGCTTTTTCATAAAGTTTACTATTTCCCATACCGCCCATATTACCATGAATCCCTTCATTCAATGTAAATAGCAGTCCTTGATCATCTCCTTGTTCTCTGTAATTTCTGAGAGTTTCTAAGCGAAGATAAATTTCCTCATTATCATATAAATTGCTATGATTTACGTGCTTCCATGCTTCCATTCCCGTGGCCTCGTCAATTTCTAAAGCGAAAGTTTTCCACTCTTCATAACTTTCAGCTTTGTTAAGTTTCTTTTTGATTTTATTTAATCGTCTTGAAAACATTATTTATTTTTTTTGTGAAACTTCAAGAAAAAACGGCTCACTCATATCTTCCGTGAAGATATAAGAGCTTTTCCTATCTATCTTCTAATATCAGTAGTTTATAATTACTTTTTTTTGAATGATTAAGATTAGCATACCTGAAGACTTACGTTACTTAAG
>DKPS01000086.1 GCA_002471345.1 Saprospiraceae bacterium UBA7328 | reverse complement strand
TCAACTAAATGGAGGTAATGATGGCCTAAATACTATTATTCCAATGGATAAATACAACATTCTTGGAAATGTAAGGAGCAATATCCTCATCCCTGAAAATGAGGTGATTAAAGTAACTGATGAAGTAGGATTTAATCCTGCAATGACTGGCCTCAAGAACCTTTATGACAATGCTAATCTTGCAGTGGTTCAAGATGCGGGTTATCCTAATCAAAACAGATCACACTTTAGATCAATAGATATCTGGAAAACAGGTTCACCTGCAGAAGAATTCTGGACGACTGGCTGGATGGGACGTTATTTTGATAATAGATTTCCAGAGTTTCCTGAAGGATATCCAAACGAAGAAAATCCTCACCCCTTTGCAATTACATTGGGCAACGCTGTTTCGGAAACATGCCAGGGAACATTGTCAAATTTTAGCTTAGCTCTCACAGATCCTTTTTCCCTCAGTCCACTTTCGGATACTACTGCTGGAGCTCTACCAGATACGCCCTATGGAAAAGAATTAGATTTTCTGCGTACGGCTATCGCTCAGTCAAATGCATATAGTGGTGTTGTAAGTGAAGCAGCCGAAAAGGGAGCTAATGCCTCTATACTATATGGTGAAAGTAGTCTGGAACAACAGTTGAAGACCATTGCCCTTTTGATTGCAGGAGGACTAAAGACCAAGGTCTATGTTGCAAATATTGGAGGTTTTGATACACACGCTAATCAAGTTGTGGGCGGTAATACAATTACGGGAGAACATACTGAATTATTAGGTTCTCTTTCAGATGCTATGAATGCATTTCAGGATGACTTAAATAAATTAGGTTTGAATGAAAAGGTTATCACTATGACATTTTCTGAGTTCGGAAGAAGAATTAGGTCTAATGACAGTTTAGGAACTGATCATGGTACAGCGGCACCATTGCTTGTATCTGGGAGTTGTATAAATCCCGGATTTTTAGGATCGACTCCAGATTTGCCAGACGACCCAAGTGTTGGCGATGGAGTAGCTATGCAACATGATTTTAGAGATATTTACGGTTCTATTTTAATAGATTGGTTCGGAGTAGAAGAGACTGAAGTTAAATCGCTTCTTTTTGAAGATTTTAAACACATCGCTGTCATTAATTCTTGTGATTCTGGCACCACTCCTACAATCGACATTACTTTAGATGATACAGAAATATACAACTACCCAAACCCATGCGAGGAATGGACGACAATACACTTTGATTCTAAGGGAGAACATTATAGAGTCAGCCTTTTCGATGGATTAGGCAAGGAAATTCAAGTTATATCTAATCAAAAAATAGCTCCTGGGCCGACTAAGCTAAAAATAGAAACTAGAAGCTTAGCTCCAGGTAATTATTTTTATCGCATATCAAGTATTAACGGAATAAGGACAAAGGCTTTGGTTAAGGTATAATTAGTCTAATCAAAACTTGAAATAGCATAATCAAATAGATGAGATTAGTTTAAACAAATAGAAGTTGAATTATGGGTGGGCTAAATTCTATTCCTAAAACTGCACTGGCTAAGTTTTTGCTCATATCTATACTATGAAAGTCCAAGTCAGTCTAGTACAGGATAGTCCCATTTTCTTTAATAAAGAGAAAACAATTCAAAAAATAGAAAAGATCGTCAAGGGATTGGCTTTGGATGGAACTCAACTTATTGTTTTTCCTGAATCTTTTATTCCAGGTTATCCTCGGGGCTTCTCGTTCGGTACGGTAGTGGGAAGCAGATCAGAAGAAGGTAGAGAAATGTATGCGAAATACTATGAAAATAGTATTGACATAGAAGGTCATGACTTGAAGAGACTTGAGAAATTGGCGAAATCAACAAATACCTATTTGGTAATTGGAGCAACAGAAAAAGTTTCTTCTACTGGAAGTCTATTTTGTTCTATGCTTTATATCTCTCCTTCTCATGGTTTACTTGGAGTGCACAGAAAAATCAAACCAACAGGACAAGAAAGGGTGATATGGCAGGAAGATGATGGAAGTTCTCTTGTCACTTTTAACACACAACTTGGTAAAATTGGAGGACTCATTTGCTGGGAAAATTACATGCCATTGGCGAGAATGGCCATGTATTCTAAAGGTGTTGAGATCTATATAGCACCAACAGCGGATTCTAGAGAAAACTGGATATCTACGATGAAGCATATTGCTCTTGAAGGCCGGTGTTTTGTATTAGGTTGTAACCAATTTTTTGAAAAATCAATGTATTCTGCTGAATATCTTCAGTTCATCAACTCAGATGAAAAGGTAGTATGTCGAGGTGGAAGTGTGATTGTTTCTCCAAGTGGTCAAATAATTGAAGGACCAATATTTGATAAGCCTGGGGTATTAAGTGCAGAACTTGACATGAATGATATAATTAAAAACAAACTGGATTTCGATGTGATTGGGCATTATTCCAGAAAAGACATTTTTGATTTTAAAGTAAAAGATCAGCCAGAAATAAAATCTGAATTGTAGTCTAGTCCATTACTACCTTCTTTTTCTATACTGCTTACCATACTTCTTCTGCATTTTAGTTTCATGTCTAACTTTATTATTTACTTTTTTGTTCTTATCCAGTTTTTCATGAAAAGCATCTCCGGTTGGTTTGTATTCTTTAACCTTATGATTATTAAAAGGAACAATAAAGTCAGGTTTTTCTAGATCTATAAGTTCTTCTGTAAGGACTAAATTTTCAGGTAATTGAATCAATGGAAGGACTAAGCCCATTAGCTTTTCAATTCTTTCTTTAAGTTGACTTTCTTCAGAAGAAATGAATGAAATAGCTATCCCTTTTCTTTCTGCTCTTCCTGTTCTTCCTATTCTGTGAATATACTTTTCAGGTACCTCAGGCAAGTCGAAATTGATCACATGTGTAACATGAGAGATATCAATTCCTCGGGCTATGACATCAGTAGCAATTAGGACTCGATGCTCACTAGATTCAAAAGACTGTACAGCAGCAAAACGATTATTTTGAGATTTATAAGAGTGGATCACACCTACCTTTTCCTCAAAAGAAATTGTCATTCTCTCATAAAGTGCTTCAGCAAACCTTCTACTGCTGACGAATACCAAAACTTTGGACATCGACTCATTCTCATGAAGAAGAAGATCTAATAGATTAGCTTTAGAATTGAAATTATCAACTTCAAATGCCGATTGATTTATATTTTCAAGTGGAGCTCCTGAAGGAGCAGCTTCTATTTTGGTATAGTAAGATGTGTAATTATTTATAATCTGTTCAACCTCCTCTGGCATTGTTGCAGAGAACATTAGATTTTGCCTCTTTTCGGGTAGGAACTCAATGATATTGTTCAATTGGGTTCTAAATCCTTGATGTAACATTTCATCAACTTCATCGATTATAAGCCTTTTAATATTTTTAGTTTTTAATGCCCCTTTTAACATTAGGTCCAATAACCTACCTGGCGTACCCACTACTACATCTACTCCATTTAGTATTGAATCGACTTGTGGTCTTATGTTGGCTCCCCCATATACTCCCACTATTTCCACATTCATGTAAGTGGTGAGTTTTTGGGCTTCTTCTACAACCTGTGCCACAAGTTCACGAGTAGGCACCATAATTAAAACTTGAGCCAAAGGTGACTTTGAATATTTCCACATTCTCAGACTTGGAAGTAGGTAAGCAAATGTTTTACCAGTACCTGTCTGGGCAACACCAACAATGTCATTTCCAGCCATTATTGGGGAAAATACTTTCTCTTGAATTGATGTGGGATTAGATAAGCCCAAATCATCGAGAGAATTAAGTAAGCTTTTATTTAGATTTAATTCTTGAAATGTCACTTCACAAAAGTATATTATAATTCACATTCACACTATTAGATCAATAACTTCAATAGTTTCCATTTGAATCAGGACCTAAATATTGGTTCCACTTTTTGACTTTGTCTGAGATCGATTTTGAAGAAAATTCTAATCTATAGTAGTGTATCCCATAGTAACTTAACTCATCATTATAGTTAGATTGTAAACCTACAACCAAATCTTTTTTGCCATTATTATCCATATCTCCTAGCATTGGGGTTGTGAATATGTTTTTTGCAAATATTGGAGGTATAATGTCTTTGATCTCATTGTTCACATAGTCCAATTGTTTAAGACTAAATTCTGTGTTTCCTAAGTAAATGTTGTCACAGTCATAGTCATTGATGGTATAAATAAACTCAGAGTATCCGTCATTATTTGTATCAGCGGAAAGGGCTGTTGAAAATGACCCACAACCGAGGCTGTCTTTTCTTAATTGTTCACCTGTTTTACCATCTACAGTTATTTGGTAGGCTCCAGTGTAGTTAGGCCATTTGCCCAAGGAGAATTGAGAAAAGAAGTCAGGGACATTATCATCATTTACTTTCCCTGGAGTAGGACTAGCATACACCTCTGTTTCAGGAACACTTACAGTCCATAAGGTTTTATACTTTGATCGATCAATAGCAATCATTTCTCCTCCGTGCCAATTCACAATAATATCAACTATACCATCGGATGAAATATCTGTTAATGTCGGAGGAGCAATAAATCCATGGTGTAATTTGCTGAGCAATACCCTTGATCCAGAAATGTCATTTTTCATTAAATCTGAAAGTTTTACTTCATAGAGATGGCCTCCAAAAGTCTCACCACCACTCCCGTAAATAATACTAATTTCATTTGGATCGCCATCATTGATGATGACTGGAGACATATAAGTCTCAGCATTATCAGGCATGGCAGCTGCTGCCAATATTTCTCCATTAGATCCATCTAAAACAGCAAGTACTCCAGGGTAACGATCATCTCCTGATACGGGATCCGCTGCAAAATTGCCTCCGTTGGTTACCAATAATTCCTGAATATTATCAAAATTCTGATCAGGAATAAGCTGCGGTGTATAGAAGTTAAATCTCATATACCCGATAGGGGTAAAGTCATTTTCTTTAATCTCATATTTCCATAGAGTCTGCCCATTATATCCATTAATAGCATATAATTGAGCTCCTCTTCCACCTATAACTATATCAGGAATGTCATCATCATTAATTTTTATGAAAACTGGACTGCCGACCATTTGATCTTTGCCTGGAACAGCCCACAGCACTTTTCCATTCTTTCCGTCAATAGCAATAACTGACGAATCAGAATGATCAAATTCATTTAATCCAGCACCAATCACACAATCGGAAATGCCATCTAAATTAAGATCTACACATAAGGGAGATGAACTGGATCCAAGCCCTTCAAAGGTTCGATGCCATATCAAATTGACATTGTTGTCCTTGCAAGAAAATAAAAAGGATAAGAACATTATAAAAGAAAAAAATCTCAGAGATCGATTCATCATATAAAAGCGAAGATATAAAATGAGAATAACCTGATCTAAAAGACAAATGCTCTATTCATTATCTTGTTATTACTTCCTCTTCAGATTGCAGAGAAAACTTATCTTGCATAAATGCCAATAGATCAACAAACTATTCTTTTTTACGGCTGGTGGCAGCTTTCTGTATGTTTTTTTGCTTTTGCAGCCTTGATGTCTATTTGGTGGCATATAGGTAAAATTCAAAAAGATTTTGGCCAAGTTTGGTTGGCACTATCTATTCTGTGTTGGAGTTTATCAGGAGGACTAGATGTTCTTTTTATTGTTAATGATTGGCACCCAGAATACAGTCATATTAATGAAGGGAGTCGGAGTATTCTTTCTCTCTTCAACAGTTTGTTCATTCTTCTTTCATTGCCTTGGTTTCGATACCTGCCAGAAAGGATAAAGCCTATAATTAAATCGATTTACTGGAAATATATGATAGGCTTGCCTTTTTTATTTTCATTACTTCCTACAATTAGTAAAATTGTCTCAGAAAACAAAAGTGCAATAATCAGTGAACTAGATGTTTATTATGCCATCCTGACAATCATTTTTCTCACCATTGTTCTTTGGGAATCATTTACAAAGAGAAAATTGAAGTCATTAGCCTATTTGTCCGTACTTAGTATTTTACTCACCTTGGCTGCTCAGATCTATAAATTTTCTGGATCTGAAGTAAATATGATTTTACTTTCGGCTATATTCAAAACAACACTCATTATGATCTTTTTTGCTCTTGCCTTGAGTTGGGTAAGAGAGCTATCAGAGAATATAATTCCATCTTCAAATCGTCTTTTCCTTTCTCTTTACCATTTTAAAAATGATGATAAATATGACCATATTGTTGAGTTGAAAGGACTATTAGATAATGAAGACAGAACCATTAAACTAAGTGGTACCTCATTTGAATTGCTTAATAAGTTTGTCAAAGCCAGAACTCGCCCTAGAGAACAGTGGTTAGAGATTAAACCTAAAGGAGATAATCGATCTGCCCGAGAATATGGAATCAATGATCACAATGAACTAAGAAGACTGTTAACCGGACTCTTAGATGGAATTTTTGGTAAGAATAGTTGGACTAGAGATCAGCATGAAAGCATTCTAAAAGAAGCTCTTTTTGAAATGTCTCCTAAACGTGAGCGTAAGATTAGACTTCGCATCCCACCTGAAAATCTGGAACGATCATAATCATTACATGCATTGCATCTGTCAGTAGCCGAACTACTGACAAAATCATTTATTCACTGACAATAAAGAATTGATACTGACAAATAAAGCTTGACAATAAAATTGATTCCATAATTGCAAATCATTTCATAAAAGATTGAAAATCATGGTATTGCAAGTTGCATCAAGTTTGGATGAAAAAATAAATGAAGCTTTTATGCCCATTGCGTTGTGGTGGGAAAGTTTGATTTTCACTCCAATTACAATAGGAAGCTTTAGTGCTCCTCTTGTATTAATTCTACTCCTTTCAGGGGCACTATTTTTCACCTTGTATTTTAAATTTATTAATGTCTTTCGTTTTCCAATGGCAATCCAGGTTGTGAGAGGAAAGTTTGACTTTTTAGATAAGCCTACTCCACCCACTTCGGATAGTTTAATTATTCATGATGGTGATGTTCAGGATACCATTAAGGATGAAAGTCATATAGGCGAGGTTAATCATTTTCAAGCATTAGCAACAGCGGTCTCAGGTACAGTAGGATTAGGTAATATTTCAATGGTAGCGGTTGCAATCACAATTGGAGGCCCTGGAGCCATTTTCTGGATGATAATGGCTGGATTGCTAGGTATGTCGTCAAAATTTGTAGAATGCACCTTAGGAGTTAAATACAGAGATATAGATGAGAATGGAAATGTATTCGGTGGCCCAATGTATTACCTATCCAAAGGACTAAAAGAAAAAGGCATGAGAGGCGTTGGAAAGATATTGAGTGTCATTTTCGCAATTCTCTGTATTGGAGCCTCATTTGGTGGAGGCAATGCTTTTCAGTCGAATCAGGCAGCAGCTCAAATCATTACAAGGTTTGGAATAGATAGTGGTGCTGCTGGAACAATAATAGGTGTAGTAATAGCGGTTCTTGCTGGTATTGTAATCATAGGAGGTATCAAGAGAATTGCTAATGTAACTTCTAGGATAGTTCCTTTCATGGCTTTACTTTATGTTCTTGCTGCATTATTTATAATCCTATCTAATGCAAGTTTGATTGATGATGCTTTTCATGCAA
This sequence comes from Saprospiraceae bacterium UBA7328, assembly GCA_002471345.1. Classification (GTDB taxonomy): domain Bacteria; phylum Bacteroidota; class Bacteroidia; order Chitinophagales; family Saprospiraceae; genus UBA7328. Next base: position 12,934 of record DKPS01000086.1, on the reverse strand, counting down.
TCTTTTCAGAAGCATTTAATCCCCGTGCTACCATCACTGGAGGTATAATTGGTGTCATGATTCAGGGGTTCAGGAGGGCTGCATTTTCAAATGAAGCAGGAGCGGGATCTGCTGCCATAGCTCACTCTGCCGTAAGGACTCAATATGCAGCATCTGAAGGATTAGTAGGATTACTGGAACCTTTCATTGACACTGTGATCATTTGTACAATGACAGCTATTGTTATCATCATGTTTAATATGGAAGGTGTATTTATGTATGGAGATGTGATTAATAATGAGGCTCTTATTGTTGCCACAGGAGAAAGAGTTGGAGGTGTGAATTTGACTTCCTTGGCTTTTGATTCAGTAATTCCTGGATTTTCTTACCTCTTAGTGGTAGCTGTGATACTTTTTGCTTTTTCGACTATACTATCTTGGTCTTATTATGGCTTGCAGGCATGGAAGTATTTGTTTGGAAGAAGCTCAAAATCTGATCTTACTTACAAAATCATCTTTTTAATATTTACGGTTCTGGGTTCTGCCGTAACTCTAGATGCCGTTATCAAATTCTCAGATGCGATGATCTTGGCTCTTGTTTTTCCTAATATGATTGGGCTACTTCTGCTTTACCCAAATGCTAAAAATGAACTAAATAGATATTATCAGGCTATCACATCTTATCAAAAGTAGAGGTAAATACGTCATCAATGGAAGAGCACGTGAGTGTTCTTCCATTGATGCTCAACAAATACTTGGAACATAACGTTCTTTCTTCGTTCATGAATTATTGAAATGAAATGAAGATAAGTTTAGTACTACCTCTTTTAACTGTTTTCTTGTTGATTTTGGCTCCTTCTGTTGTCTCCCAAAGCAAAAAAGAAATTAGAAAAGCTAAAAGGGCTGAGAGAAAAGCCAATACTCAAAAACATAGATCTCCTTTGATGATATATCCTGTGTATTGGGGGATTCAAGACACCCGAACCTCTCCCGGTATTTATAGAGTTTTTGGAGGAGGTGCTGCTATTAGAACCCAAAAAAATGGACCTAAATATATTCTTGAGCATAATGGCCAATTTAATTTTGGATTAGGATTGCCAAACTTTGATAATGGTGCATTACAATACAATACTCAATTTCTCTTTGAAACTTACTACCTGAGACATTTTAAGTCAAATTTGGCTTTAGGAATTCATGGATCTGGATTACAAGTTAGTAGAATTACTCCTGCATTGAGTAATAGTTCTTTTGCTTCTGATGCGGCATTTGGGTTAGGTCCAGCCGGCAGATGGAGTACGAATATGACGATTTTCAAGAAAACCACAGAAGTATCTATAACTGCCGCTATGCCAATAATTTCATATGTCAATAGAGTGCCAGAATTTGGTTTAAGCTTTTCAGGTACCAACAGTTTTATTGCCCCTATTGGTAGGTTTAATAAATTTTCATTCAGAATAGATGCCAAACGTAAATTTAAAAAGAGCAATGAGAATACCATTAACTATTTCTATCGATGGGAATATTATGGAATGGAGGAGTTTGAAGGATTACATAATTTGAGAGTGGCATCACATCAAATTGGTTTTCATCTATGGATTAAAAAGAATTAGACCATGACCATTTACATAAAAATATTAGGACAAATTATATTATCCTTTTCATTTCTTTTTCTAGTAAGTTGTGAAGAAGGCTTTTTTGTAGAGGTACCGAGTGAAAGTGCAACAAGCATTTTTGATCAAGCTTGGAATTTTGCAGATCAAGAGTACACTTTTTTTGATTATAAAGAATTGAATTGGGACTCGATTTATCAAGAATTTCGCCCTCTTGTAAGTGATGATATGAACGAAGAGGAACTTTTCCAAGTCATAGGTGATATGCTCTTTTTATTAAGAGATGGACATGTAAACTTAAGATCAAAGTTTGATAGATCTCGAAATTGGGAGTGGTATTTAGAGTTTCCTGAAAATTTCAACTATTCATTATTAGAGCGTAATTATTTTAAAAGTAATGAGCAATTTGTTGGTTCTCTGGTAGTTATGGATTTTGAGGATGTGGGATATATGAGATATTCCAGTTTTAGTAACGGAGTCAGTAATGATGATATGGACTATGTCATTGGGAAATTTAAAGACCATAAGGGATTGATCATTGATGTAAGAAATAATGGTGGTGGATTCTTGAGCAATGCATCTAAGATTGCAAAGCGATTTGCCAAGGAAAAGCAAAGAGTGGCTTTAGTGTATTATAAAAATGGGCCCGGACATAATGAACTGGAAGGTCCTTTTTCGACTAATTTGACACCTCCAGACGACCAGCTGCTTTTTGATAAACCGGTGATTGTTCTTACAAATAGACATAGCTATAGTGCAACGTCATTTTTTACTCAGTATATGAGAGAATTAGAGAATGTAACGATCTTAGGAGACCAGACTGGAGGAGGAGGAGGAGCTCCAGCTTTTACTGAATTAAGTAATGGATGGGAGCTTCGTGTATCATCCTCAGTGACGACAGACCCAGAAGGATTTAATATTGAGAATGGAGTTCCACCTGATGTGAAAGTGGATATGCTCAAATCAGATGAAAATAATGGGAAAGATACTATATTAGAAGAGGCTCTTAGATTGTTAAGAGAGTAGTATTTTGATCTCTAACTCATATGATCTTATTTGCCACCTTCTGAGTCAATAAGTAATTCTGTTTACTTGGGCATAAGATCTGTTCTTAAATTCATCAGCTGTTTCAAATTCGGATTCACAATTACTATTATTTCCAAAAGCAAATGATTTTCAAATTGTTGTCATCATTTGTTTTGTGCTAATTGTTATTCAAATGATGGAAACTTTTCTGCAAAAAAAAAGATCAGAAAGAAATGATTATTTCCCGCTGACCTTTATAACAAACGAATAATTATGGATGATTTATATTTTAATCTTCATCTCTTCTTCTCATCCTATAATACAACAATTGGCCTAGTCCTGCGCCAATTATTATTAAAGGAATTGTGAAGAAAGGCCCATCATGACCATTAGAAATATCAATTGATATGCCTATACTCAAACCAATGCCTACACACAATAATACTGTTCCCCACTTTAGAGCTCCATATGGATTGTTAGAATTAGAAGGATAACTAATGTCTGTGCCTTTCTCAATTATTGCCATTCTTTCTTGATGTCTAGTATTCAAATAAGTGTATAATACAAATCCTACTGACGCAATACCGAACAGTAGAAAAATCATTACGGGTATATCCATGTTTTTTAATTTAATTAATAATTTTAAACTGTAACGATGGACTTTTGTAATGGGTTACAAATTTTTATTTGTAACCCAATAAGTTTAAGTCTCGTTTAATATGTACACAGTCCAAGATGTATACGGATCAGGAGTTTATTGTAGGAATACTAAAGAATAATCAAAAGGTAATTAATAGCTTCATTACGAAGTATGAGAACTATTTGTATACCATTTCTTTTACTGTTCTTAAAAATAAAGAGGAATCTGAAGAGGCAACCCAAGATAGCTTTCTTAAAATAATTAAATCTCTTCCAGAATTTGTTCCTAAATGTAAATTGTCTACATGGATGTATACCATTGCATATCGTACTTCCTTGGATTATTTGAAAAAAAGAAAACGTACTGAAGAGCTATCTGATCATGAAGGACAGCACGTCTCAAGTTCAGAGAAACTTCTCATTGACAAAGAAAAAAAGCAAAGTATATTACAATTGATTAATAGACTTCCTGTAGATGAACGTGGACTGATTAGATTGTTTTATCTGGAGGAGCAAAGTGTTAAAGAAATTAGTAGTGCTCTAAATCTTACAGAAAGTAATATTAAGGTGAAACTATATAGGGCTAGAAAAGCTCTTCATAATCACGCACGAAAATCGAACTATTTTTCAGGATATAAAGTTGGTTCATAAATGAAAAATGAAGAAAAAGAAAGATTGATCTGGGAGTACCTTGATACTCATATGGATTCAAAGATAGCCCAGGATATGAGGTTTAGTGACCAAGATTCAATAAAACACTCTTCTCATTTTATTGAATTTAAAATGTTAGATGAAGACCTCAAAAATATGCCATTGAAAAAAATTGATAGGGATTTCAGTGTCCAGATGAAAGAGTCGATTTTACAATCTTTGTCCAAACCAAAAAATCAAAATAAATTTGATATTGGCCTCTTTTCAATAACTATCGGTTTGCTTATTCTAAGCATCTATTATTTATTTAATACTCAGATTGAAAATGAATTGAAAGTTTCAGAATGGGTTTCAACATGGGAGATGAGTTTGCCTTCTCCTGAGAAGATTAATATTCCTTTAGATTTCTCCTATGACTTTAACTGGAGTATGTACTTGATCCTTGTTATACCTTTCGTTCTCTTATCTCTAGATTGGTTATCAGAGAACTACTTAAAAATTCAGAGTAAGTTAATAAAGCGATCTTTTTTATTGGTTTAGCCTAGTCACCAATTGGTCCAAGTTCCACTCCCTCGGAATATGCTGCCCTGATGCCATTTTTGTTAAAAGCAGATTTGATACTTCTATAGACTTCGAAAGTAGCATCCCAATATTGATCGGGATCAATGTATGGTCGAATAGCTAGAATAATATTGTGACTATCATAGGACTCAATTCCTATAAGAGGTTCTGGTTCATTCATGACATGATCACATGTGGAAAGTGCTTCTCTTAATATTTTTTCCACCTTTGGAAAGCTTTCTTCATAAGGCATAGTCACATTAAGCTCAATTCTTATTTTTCCTTTTGTACTAAAATTGGTAATAATATTATCAGTTACTTGACCATTTGGGATAATGAGTGTTTTATCTCCAGGCGTTTCAAGAGTAGTATTAAATATTTGAATATTTTTCACCTTTCCAAACATGTCTGATATCTGAACCCAATCCCCAACTTTATAAGGCTTGAAAAATATAATGGTCAGACCTGAAGCAAAATTTCCTAAGAACCCCTGAAGCGCTAATCCCACAGCAAATCCTGCTGCAGCTAAGACACCAAGTAGGGATGAGACTTCAAAGCCAACAAAGCTTGCTGCAATCATGACGACTACGACCTTCATTACCATCCCTAGAATAGAGCTTAAAAAGCCAGTTATCTCCAGACCTATATTTGCTTTTTCTAAAGACTTATCGACAATTAAGTCCAGTTTTTTAATGATCTTAAATCCAATCCACAATACAAGTCCAGCAAGAATTATTTTAGGAACAAACGTTACTGCCCAATCCATAAATTGGGTTAAGTACCTTTGAAATGACGCTGTATCTAAGTTGTCCATTTGTAAATTCAGGTTTTCACAAAGAAAATAAAAATCACAAAATGAATGTCACTTTTTACTATAGGAGATAAGAGAGAGTCTATTTTGAATAAAAAACTCCATGGCTTCTGGGTTCCTTATGGCACCCATGTTCACGTCTTGGGTTTGGGTCATTCCAATAAGAATTTTTTTAATAGGAACTTCCATTTTTTTACCACTTAAGGTATATGGAATGTCAGGAATAGCTTTTATAAAAGATGGAACATGTCTGGGAGAGCATTCTGTTCTTAAGGTTTTAGTTATCACTTTTTTTAAAACTTCATCTAATCTAGATTCATCATTCAGCACAACATAAAGAGGCATAATATCTTCATCTTCTTTTTCAATATTGATGATAAGAGCATCTTTTATTGCTTCAATTTTATCAAGGACTCCATAGATCTCGGCTGTGCCGATACGGATGCCATTTCGGTTCAATGTTGCATCTGATCTTCCATGAATAATGAGAGAACCATTCTTATGAATATTTATCCAATCTCCATGCCTCCATTTGCCAGGATATTCTTCAAAATAACTTGATCGATATCTTTCATGGTTTTCATCATTCCAAAAGTAGATGGGCATTGAGGGTAAGGGATTTTCTATGACCATTTCGCCTAAGGAATCATAAACATGTTCCCCTTCATTATTGTAAGCATATAGTGCATTCCCTAAAGCCCTAGATTGAATAAAACCTTTGTATACTGGGTCATAAGGATTACTTCCAACAAATGCTGTGCAGACATCTGTCCCCCCACTCATGGAACATAGCCATAAATCACTTTTAATGTTTTTATAGATATATTCGAAAGTTTCATTGGGCAAAGGAGCACCCGTAGATCCTATAGATCTCAGTGATTCTAAGTTATGGCTGCTTTTAATATTCAATGATTCTTTCATGCAGGCTGTAAGAAATGGTGCACTTGTTCCAAAATGTTGAATACCTAATTCTTCTGCCATATCCCATAAACGATTCATATCTGGATATGCAGGACTGCCATCGAATAGGACAGGAATGGCACCAACCAACATAGATGATTGTAAAAAATTCCACATCATCCACCCCGTTGTGGAATACCAAAAGAAAAGCTCTTCCTTTTTTACATCATTTTGAAAAGTCATGTACTTAAGATGTTCTATTAGAACACCTCCGTGAGAGTGAGTAATGGCCTTAGGCTTTCCAGTCGTACCAGAGGAGTATAGAATCCAGATTGGGTGATTAAAAGGTACCTTTGTGAAGGAGACTGATTTGTTATTTGAAAAATGCTCAGCTAGTGTTGGGGCCCATAAATCAACATCTTTCAAGGTAATTGGACTTCCTAAGTAAGAAATCATCAAATTACTTTCTATCGAATTAATAGAATTCTTTATTCTACTTATTGATTCTTGTTTGTCAAATGACTTGCCGCCATATTTATATCCATCACACGAAATGAATAATTTGGGGTTACACTGTGACATCCTTTCTATCACTGTTGACTCACCAAAATCAGGTGAACAACATGTCCACACTGCCCCTAAGGAATTGACAGCAATAAAACATGATATTGTTTCTGGGATATTAGGAAGATATGCCCCTACGACATCACCTCTCTTTATTCCAATTGATTTTAAGTAGTTTTGTATGGCATTAACTTCATGTTCTAATTTCTCCCAAGAAATTCTGTAAGTACCCTCTTCATTTACAAAAATCAGAGCTTCCTTACTCTTGTTTTTATTTCTAAAAAGATGCTCGCCATAGCTCAGTTTTATTCCTTTAAACCATTCAACACCTGGCATAGAATGATTAGAAATGACAGATTCAAATGTTCCATGATAGGCCACTTTGAAATACTCCAAAACATACGTCCAAAAGTTCTCATAATCATCTACGCTCCATCTCCATATATCATTATAATCGTTGAAATGGAGGGACTTCTCTAGGGATAACCATTTTTCAAATTGTTTGAGGTTTGAATTGTCTTTTGTTTCATTTGTGGGAGACCATAATTGAATCTGTTTCATTAAGGCACATTTTGATACAATTTTAGCTAATTATTTTCTAGTGCAAAGGAAATTGGAATAAGAAAAGAAATTACATCATGTTGAGCAAAAGATTTATCTTACGAGGATGACAAACTCAGATTTAAAATCTACTCTTTTGTCCTCTTTTAAGTCCTTGGATGAAAATGACATTGAGGCGCTATTGTCAATTTCTGAGTATGTGAGTACACCAAAGAAAAAAATACTAATCGAATCAGGCACGGTAAATGATTCAATTCTTTTTTTACTGAAAGGAATGATAAGAGGTTTTTTTATTAATGAAAAAGGAGACGAAAAAAATATTTTTCTAAGACCTGAGAATACGATTACAGGAGCACCAGAAAGCCTTTTTAATCATGAACCCACTAAATTTTCATTTGAAGCAATGCCAAGATCTAAATATTTGATCTTTCATAAAAAGGACTTAGATGAAATCATGAAAACTCATCCAAATCTTATGAATCTTTGGATAGGAGCGCTACAAGAAAATATATTGACTCTGATCGGACGAGTTGAATCTCTGATCGATTTAAATCCTGAAAAGAGGTATGAAGAGTTGCTTTCACAGACACCTTCATTTTTTCAAACAGCTTATAATAAACATATTGCCAACTACCTTGGGATGACTTCTGTATCTCTATCCAGAATTATAAAGAGAAAGTCTACCAGAAAGAATTAACACTTGTATACTTACCTGATAATTGGCAATATTAAATTTGCTCATCAATCAAAAGTGAAGAAAAATGGAGTGGCTTAACATACCAAATATTGACCTTTATTTGGTTCTAGGAATTTTGTTTTCATTTGGTGCTGTCGAGACTATTCTTGGGCACTACAGTAATTCCGACAGAAGAAAGGATGACTGGATTATGGAATCTATTGGTTTTTTTGTAGTAGCATTTACAAAGGCATTACTTGTAACAGTTATTTACATAATAGGAAGTACACTTTTTCCCAGTGTTGCGGGTATTTTATCAGGATGGACATTATGGTTAGCTTTTCCATTTTATATACTAATTGATGATGTAGCTCAATATTGGTATCATCGTTCAGCCCATGAATATGATTGGTTATGGAAACATCACAGAGTACACCATGCAGCTAAAGAAATGGGCATACTTACTTCATATAGAAATAGCTGGGTTTATTATCTAATCATGCCTAATCTGTGGTGGGTTGGCATTTCTACTTTTCTCGGCTTAGGTATGGCAGCAGCGTTGGGTTTGATTTTCAAACAGATCGTAGTAACAAGTGTTCATAGTACATGGAAATGGGATGAAGTATTGTATAAATACAAATTTCTACATCCAATAGCTTGGATTATTGAACATATAATAATAACTCCAGCATTCCATCATGGTCATCATGGAAGAGCTCAAGATGATCACATTTCTGATCCAAATGGAAATTTTGGAAACACATTTTCACTCTGGGATCAAATGTTTGGAACAGCTAAATTTACCAGACAATTCCCATCGGTCTATGGACTTCAAACAGATACTCTAGACAAGTGGACTTCTCAAGTATTTTATCCATTTATTAAAGAGAAGCAACCAGAAAGTGAATTGAGTTCTAGCTTTAAAAAAGTGAAAAATACAGGTACAGAACCATTAAAGACTGAATTAGATCCTGGGACTTATTTGTATTGTCAATGTGGGTTTAGTAAGGATCAACCATTTTGTAATGGTTCACATCATGGAAGTAAATTTAAGCCTATGATAGTGGATATAAATAAAAAGAGAAAAGTAAGCTTGTGTACCTGTAAGCTGACCAAAACTCCTCCTTTCTGTGATGACAGTCATCTCAGTTTAAAATAGAGGATTTAGTTATTTGGTAGCAAATTTTTGTATTGCTTGGAAAGCAGCATTTTGAACAAGAGATAAGACGTTTTTCATTGAGTCTTCAATTGAATTTGCGATTAATGAAATATCTTTTAAAAACGTAGCACCAATTCTTTCTTTTGAAATAGAACTGGCATCTATCTTTTCGCAGATACCTCCATATTATATTTTTTTTTAATAGAGAAATCTCGAACACCAGAAATCACCTTTCCGTCTAAAAATTATTCATCCAGTTCTCCTTCTCCCGTAATTAATAAATCAGCATCATGGGCAATCACATTAAACTTCGAAATATCGAGAATTGTTTGAGTTCCAGATTGTATAGATGCATTCAAAAATGCAAAGCTTCCACCCCCTACTCCACCAGTATCTCTAGCCCCTTCTAACCTAGAAATATCTTTGTTCAAATCTCTTTTTATGACTGCTGCCATACTTTTCAGCCCTATTTCCAAAAAGGTTTATTTATGATACAGAAGCTCCTTTTTGAGCTCTATAAATCTGTGCGGCACCTAAAGGGCCAAATGATGGATCTTTGACATCGCAGACAATGATTAATTTTCTATTTATAAATTGGTCATGTACCTCGTCAGAGTTTATTCAGTCGACAAATTGCATAGTGTTACCTGAAGGTTTAAGAACTTTACCTTTTGTGATCTAAGAACTCAAAACCTAATGCTGAGACCAAACCAATACCGCAATCAGTTGTGGCACTTCCTCCAATGAATAAAAAGATATTTTTGTTTCCGTTTGAAACGGCATGTTTAATGAGTTGACCAGTTCCAATTAGTTCGCATCTAAGGGTTTGAACTCATCTCATTCTAAAAACTGATGCCCAGAAGCAACGGACATTTCAATAAAAGCTAGTTTGCCATCTGTGAGATTTTCTGCCTGGATTTCTCTTCCAATAGGATCATATACTTCAATCCTTGAGGAATTTAGCGACAGAGAACTTTTCAGAGCATCAAGGGAACCTTCTTATCCATCTGCTAAAGGACAACTTAAAATCTCTATAGAATCATCATATTCTAGTATTCCTCTTTTGATGGCTTGATACTTCAGTGGCTGATGCACATCCTTTATATTAATCAGGACATATAACAACTTTCAAATTACTTAGAAATGAATAAACTATAATGTGTAAAAATATGCCCAACCAATCAATACGAATTGTAGAGGTAGTCTAATCCATAAAAATGTTTGATTAATTTTCATGCCTGCACCTTTAGATGTTGCCATATAGACATTGGCAGGAAATACTGCGATGAGTAACGCAATAATACCCCAAGCTGCAATTACTCGGGTTTGAGGAATAAGTAAGCCTATACCGCCTAGAACCTCAGCTATTCCTACTATTACGTTTATAGGCTTTTTCCACTTCTGAATTAGAGGTGGAGTAATTTTGTAAAAGAACCAAGCCTTCTTGTAATGTGCATATCCAGCATAAATGTAAAATCCAGCATATACGATTAGCAAAATGTAAAATAGAATATTCATTATTGAATTGTTTTGCCTTAATAGAAATTATTGACTTTTCTAGTCTAACCTTTGGACAAGTAGAATAAGGGTCAAAATTGACATGGCCTGACCGACAGAATCACCTAATACTTTAGTAAAATCTACTTTTTTATCATCACTTTGGGCAAGAAGATTTACCTCTTTGTAACCTACTGTAATGACAGAACCTTCTCTTACTTCTGGGTATTTGTTTGCGATCAATGCACGCTTTTCTACTTGCCTCACTTCACCATTTGGATGTCTTACAAATACTTTCTTTTTATCAGCTCTTGGCGCAAACCCTCCTGCATAATAATCAATATAAAATTTAGCATTTTTACCAGAGTGATATGGGACAGAAACTTCATTATTAGGGCCTAGTATATCACGATCTACAGCCTCCACGGCTCTGGTTGCTCCTCTTATAGTGACATAGTCTTTTCTCTCCGGAATAGATATGATGTCACCGTTTTTCAAATTGTAGTTGTATTTAGAATTAGCATCTTTTAGAACTTCGTCAAGTCTCATTACGATATACCCAAGGCTATCTTCTTGTCTATACAACTGAGCTCCGGACAGAAATGCCTCTTCTGTCACCCCACCTGCTCTACTTATTAAATCATACACAGTCTCATTACTTTTTATGAGACTATATTTTCCAGGCAATCTCACTTCTCCCTCTATTTCTATCACTTGCTGAAGTTCAAATTCTGGAACATCTCTAACAAAAATGATGTCAAATGGCATCAACTCTATATCAGAATTTGATTTTGCTAAAGCATTGATATCATGATCAGCTTGTACTTTGTTGACTTGAATGCTAGTGGGCTTATTTTCTTCTATAATTACTCTTGAAACTTCAATTTCATTAGTAGCAGATGAGAGTTTAAAACCACCAGCCAAAATGATTGCATCGGCTAATGTCATGCCCTGACCAAAAGAAAACTCTCCTGGACTATTTACCGCTCCACTGACCTGAATTGTTCTTTCTTCAGTGAACTCATCTAAAGAGTAGACATATACTGAATCATAAGCATCCAGAATCATGTTGTCAACAGAATTAGGGTTTGAAAATGCTCTATTTAAGTCGACTCTTTTATACTCTTCAATACTTGGATTTAAGGGATTTACCCTATATACATGGGCAAAAGCGGTAGCATCTTTTCTTAATCCACCTGCCATATTGATATAATCTGATATTTTTAAATTTCCAGAAGCATCATGATTCAATGTGTCTGGAAATCTGACAGCACCTGTAATTTCAACAAATGCCTCATCAATGAATCGTGACTTGGTGTATATGACAATCTCATCTTTATTCCTGAGCAAGAAATTCTGAGGGCTACTTATATCATTTAAAATCTGATCTAGATCTAAAGCTTCAATTTCAAAGAGTTCATTCTCTCCTCTTCTAATGAGATAGGCAATGTCAGTTCTAGATGATTCTTTTAATTTTGCCTTTCCTAAGAGATCAAATACTTTCATCCCTGTGACCAATTGATAATCTCCTTCATTACGTACATCACCTGTTACTCTTACATAATTTTCTATTTCTTCTGCAATTGGAGAAATTGTGACCACATCACCATCCTGCAATTCAAAATCATCATTTGAATTAAATAGATCTAAATACTCTATATCAACTATGCCTCTTGCAGTTCCATCCTGTCGTACCAACTGAAAATTATTCAAATAGGCATTAGAGGTCAATCCTCCAGCATATTGAAGTATACTCATAATACCTTCTCCTTCTTTTCCATCATAAAGCATTGGCCTTCTCACTTCTCCTAGTAGTTCTACTCTGAATGAGCTTATTGGCACATGAATTATGTCTCCGTTTTCTAGGTATATACTTTTTCTGCTTTTAGGCTCTGTAATCCATTTATAAAAGTCTAATACTTCGACTATTCCATTGCTCCTTATCAGTTTAATATTCCTAAGAGAAGCAGCATTAGTAGGACCATCTGCAGCAGATATAGCGCTAAAAACTGAATTGAATGCGGATAATGTATATGATCCAGGAAGATTCACCTCGCCAAATATTTCTACTCTTGCCGTCTTACTTCCCCGAACTTTTAGACTGAATTCATCTCTACTAAAAATCATAAAATTCTGGAAAACAGCGATAAGTTTTCTAGATGCCTGATCGATATTGAGGCCTGTTAATGATACTCTATTTCGATTGTCGTTTATTCTTATAGCCCCATCATCACCCACTCGATATTCCTGTTCTAATTGGGCATTTCTACCAAAAATGGAAATCACAACTTCGTCACCTAC
>DKPS01000093.1 GCA_002471345.1 Saprospiraceae bacterium UBA7328 | reverse complement strand
AACCGAAACCTCCTCATTTGCACAAGCTATAATATCAGGAAAAGCCCCAAATGCTGGCCCACTGTTACATTCCAATTGAGATTCCCTAGAAATACTAACAGTTCTTGTGGCACCTGTTTCCAGAGGATTAATAATATTATTAAGCGTACCATTTCTACAACATCTCTGATAAGTTAACACGTATCCTCGTTCTCTAAAAGGCAAATGAATTTGTCCAACATATACCGCTTCTGCGACACATATTAAATCCCCATCTAATGCACATTCAGGAATATTATTTTTAATTGTATCTGCTCCATTAAAAGGTAGGTATAAAATTCCTAATCGCCCGATGAAATCTAATTTCTTTCCAGTCTTATCAAAAATACCCACGGCGGCTAGTTCATCAAATGGAGCATCTTCGGCACCATTAATACAATCCCTTCTCAATGTGAGCGTAACCTCATAAAAGTCATTACCCAAGCATTCGTAGGATATATCCCCGCCCACAATATGTGTCGCATTGATGGTGCCAGGAATAAAAGTCCCCATTGCTAACATCAATATGAAAAAGTATTTATTCATTACGCTTTTCATTTCTAATTTCATTGGTGCAGATTTGATATTTGTAATCCCGTCCAACTCATTTTATTGAGATATTATTCTTTCAATTTCAACTCGTCTTTCTTGAGAAGCTTCTGGACTATATACAGAATTTCTCAAGTCGTATGACCTGTCACTAATATTAGCAGCTGAAGTAGTTTCCCCATAAGCTAATTCTTCAATTACAAGTTTTCCATTATCCATATAAGGAAACAAGGCTCCTCCTGCATAAGATCTTATCTCATTTTTGATAGACTCTACCCTTCTTTGAGATAATGCCGCATTATATTTTGTCGCTGCACGTGGACTCGCAAATCCTCTAATCGACATTTTGTATTCTCTTCCTGTTGCTAATTCATTAAGAACAGTATTCAAGAACAACTGAAGTCGATTATATCCTTCACGGACACCATTTCTATACCTACCATCCCTTACTCTATCTTCAAAAAATCCATCAACAGCGTTTCTTGCTTCACCTGCCAAAGGCTCATCTAAAGTCTCTGCATAACTATCTTTAAACTCCTCTTTTCTAACTATATAATTAGAATAGGTCTGGGTGTAAGTTTTATCTGTGGTAGTACGAGTACTTCTTAAATCAGGAATGTCATTATCAAAATACAATACAAGTGGCAAATACAACTCAGGTACATTTGGTTGTAGATACAATCTCTTTATAAGTAAGAACTGACCTTCAGCATAATCCGCAGCAAATGATATAGAGGCATCGTAATAACCAGATTTAGATCCTGTCAATCTATAAGAATGCCCTTTAACGACCTGAAACATAAATTCATTGGTTCCATCCCCTGTCAATGTGATTGCTTGGACACTATTGTCTGTTAAGTCAGTAAGAGTTACAGTAGTCCCATTCAATGCAGCTCTCGTTAACTGATCGAATGTAAGCACTTGAAGCTCATACGGATTTGGCGCTTTATCTAAATATATTTTTCTTATATGAGACTCCGATCTAAATGCTCGAATGGTACTTATGTAAGTCCCATCTGTAGGAAGATAATCCTCATGTTCTACCACGATCTTATATTCCATTCCTCTTTGCAGATCAAACATGTGATCATTTGTTTCTAAGTTGATTATAACTCCAACTTCCTCACTTGATGTGACATTTATCAACCTTACAGTTGCTCCTAATAAGGGTTCCAAAGTTTCTTTATCAAAAGTCAACGCATTAAGGTCTAATTTAATATCACCTATATCTACTCTGAATATATCATAGCAACTTACACAACAATATTCTTCACCTTCTTCTAAATAAGTTGAGCCCGTTCTGTTAGATGAAAAATGTGCGGTATTGGTATCATCTGTCAGACTATAATACAAATCATCATAGCTCGAATTAATTGGAGATCCTAGATGCTCTACATCCCCAAACACACCTTCATCTACTCCACTTCTATAAATATCATATCCTCCTAGTCTTTGGTAACCATCAGAACTGAAGTACAAGACTTGAGAAGAATTATGAAAATACGGTGTGATATCATTACCCGTAGTATTGACATCACCTAAATTTTGGACAGAACCAAAAGTATCACCTGATTCAAGAGAAGAATAATATATATCCATTCCACCTTTTCCTCCATCTCTATCAGAAGAAAAGTATAAAACTTCTTTACCCATTTTTTCATTGAACCCAACTGACGGTTGAGTATTGGTTGAACTAGGATCGTTTATACTTTCAGGCAACATTACAGCATTTCCTAAAGTACCATCTCCTAAAACAGGTCTATAATATATGTCACATTCTACATCACTTACATTTATATATGTACATATAGTATAGTAAATTCTTGATCTATTTATGTTAAAAGCTGAATGCGCTGTAAGTACATCATCAGTATTAATATTTTCGTCATAATCTACTGCTGAAGTACCATCAACCGTTAAAACTTTAGAATATTGACTAGCAGGTAACTTTTCAATTTTATCATGGTCAAATCTCAATGAAGAGAAAACCAATTTATCTTCAACTTGAATAGGTGCAAAATCTGAGAATGGAGTATTAATACCTTCTCCTAAATGTTCCACACTTATATTCTCATCTGGAGAAGCCACTATTCCTTGAGCCCACTCACATGCCAGTTTTTCTTTTTGAGCTTTCTGGGTGTAATAGGCATCATCTCCATCATGCTCTGATAAATACATATCATAGGAAGTAATTGCTTCTGAATATGCTCCCATTTTCTGCTGCACATCTCCCATCCAGAAAGACGAAAGCGGATATTCTCCATCGGACTCGCTATCAATCACAGCTTGATACCTATCAGCAGCTAAATTGAAAGCATTAAACATACGTGCAGCTTCAGCAGCTTTATAAAGTGTTGATATATCACTTTTCCCAAAGTGTACCGCACTATTATAATGGCTCAAAGCTGTGTAATAGTCTTTATTTAGCATCGCTTTCTCAGCAGCCTCAAGATATTGAGTATAGCTGTAGCTCTGACCAAAAGCCAATTGTGAGCTAATCAAGAAAACAAATAGTATATATACTCGCCTCATCTTAATTTTTTCTTTAGAATATAGGACATACTTTTACTCGCTTAGGTGAAGGCGGATTTGCCCATATATACCTAAAATGTAATTCTATACCTCCGCCAGAATGTTCTTTATTGAATTCAGATAGACCAATATCATAACTAGCTGAGACATACATGTTTTTATGCTGAATGGCTACGGTGGGATAAAGTGCTTTCTTAGTTCGAAATCCAGCTCCTACATGCAATTGCCATTCTGAGCCTGGAGTATTGTCTAGATAAAACTTACCCAATGCACCAATAATGTATTCAGAAGGGCCTCCTTGAAATTGAGCCAATCCATGTAACTGGATATCAAATGATTCTCCCATCTGGAAATTGCCGACACCACTAAGCGTTACTCTTTTTTCCAATGAAATATCATCACCACCGAAGAAAGCAACCTTAGGCTCAATTATATGAAAAACACTCACTCCTAAGTCCAGATTAGTACGGCTACTTTTCTGCCATCTATAATTAGCTCCAATAGCATTTTCAAAAAAAGACACCCTATCTGCCGATAAGTTAACCTCACCTGAAGTCAAGCCTCTATCCAGAGCCACTCCATTCCATTGTCTATCCCAAGTCAAATCATCTGAATTAAAGCCTCTGGTTGCATATCCGAAAGCTACTCCAACAGTAAAGAGATTGTTTGAATTTAAAATCCGAGTATAACTTCCTGTAAGATTGATATTCGACGTACTTAACTTCGAGGCACCTTGTCTATCGTAATTAAAGACTAATCCCCCTGAGAAAAAGTGATCCGCACTATTTTCAGGATAAAACTTCATATCGTATGATCCTGTGAATGTTTTCCAAGGCACTGGAACTGAACTCCATTGATCTTTATAGCTCAGCAATATTCTTTTGTCTCCATTAAAAATCCCAGTATTTGCAGGGTTCATTACAAGGGGTGCATTATAAAACTGAGAATAATGAATATCCTGTGAATATGCTGCAAAGACAGAAAAGACGAAAAGTAGTGTAAGTAATCTTTTCATTTTATATAATGTAAGTTTCCTGATAAATACAAAGATAACAATTACTTTGAATTACCCAATATTAAAGATGTTTAAATATAAAAAAACATAATATGTAATTGACTAATAATGATTGGCGTATTACATATTGATAAAAATACCATGTATTTAATAACACCTATGGCATACTTCTTATAAGAAGGTCAATAGGACCAAGATATAATTTGATTTTATGAGGATTTACAATGGGGCTGATATAAAGGAAATTGAAAGACTTACAGTTGTTGATAGGAAAACCACATGGTCAGAGCTGATGACCACAGCGGCAATAAAATTTGTAAAGACCATTTTTAAACAGAGAAAATTAAAAAAAGCATCAAAAATTGTAGTCATTTGCGGCCCAGGAAATAACGGAGGTGATGGCTTGGAGATAGCAAAAGTCATCAATCAAACGACTTCCAAAAAAGTCCATGTCTGGATTCCAGATTTTTTCTCTAAAAGATCAACACTCAATAATGAACACCTTAAATGTGTAACACATATAAATAATATTAATGTATATTCTATTGATCTTGAACTACTAATTCCTTACTGTTCTAAGGACGCGATCATTATTGATGCTTTATTTGGAATAGGCTTAGATCGACCACTTTATGGAATTCCAATGACATTTGTTGAGAAGATCAACAAATTGGAGAACTATGTCATTTCCGTAGACCTACCATCTGGGTTATTTAGCAACAGACTAAATCACCCATCAGATAAAATTATAAACCCCAAACGTGTAGTCTCTTTTCAATATCCTAAACCTTCATTCTTTTTTGAAGAGAATTTAGAATTATTGAAGATTTGTTCCTTTGCCAATATTGGCCTATCCGACTCATCTTATAAAAAGTCCTCATTTGGTGAATATATCACTCCTGATCACTCTCATTTGCAATTAGTAGAAAGAAAGCTACTAAATTATAAAACAGAAAATGGGAAAGCTGTAATTGTTGGTGGAGCCAAAGGGATGACCGGAGCTCCTTTATTAGCTGCCCTCGCTGTTCAGACAGTAGGTACTGGGTATTGTACAATTCAAACTTGTTCAGAAGCACTTGGTTCAGTTCATGGTTATCCTGATCTTATGAAATCGGAAACCAATCTTGGTGATCATATAAATGAATTATTTCTTTTAAATAATTCCACAATAGGTATTGGGCCAGGTCTTGGAACTCACAAGGACACAGGTCAAGCTCTAGGGTCTTTTCTGGAACAATCCACAAAACCATTAATTCTTGATGCTGATGCCCTAAACCTTATCTCCATTTATAATCTCAAACATCTTATCCCTTTAAGTAGTATACTGACCCCTCATATTGGTGAATTCAAAAAGCTCATAGGCAAAAAATGGGTAGATGGGGCCGAGAAACTATCTCTTCTTCAATCTTTTTCTATAGACAATAAATGTATCACTGTGCTAAAAGGACCTTACTCATGTATTTGTGATGAACATGGAAAATTATATTTCAACAGCACCGGCAACCCATCTTTAGCGGTTGCAGGAAGCGGTGATATTTTAACAGGAATGATTACCGGTTTTCTCGCTCAAGGCTATTCACCAATAGAATCAGCAATAAAAGGTGTTTTCTTTCATGGGAAAGCGGCCGATATGTATGTAAAAGAACATCATATGTCATCAATGACACCAATTTCATTATTAACTTATGTTGAAAAGGCATTATTTAAAATAAAGAATAGACAATGAAAATCTCAGTATTAACAGGAGCAGGAATAAGTGCTGAAAGTGGAATCAAAACATTTAGAGATTCTGGAGGCCTTTGGGAAGATCATGATGTCATGGAAGTGGCATCTATTCAAGGGTGGCATAAAAATCAAAGTCTTGTCTTAGACTTTTATAACAAAAGAAGAATGCAGCTCAAAGATGTTGTTCCTAATCTCGCTCACAAAGCTTTAGCAGAATTAGACAAATATCATGACGTAACAATTATCACTCAAAATGTTGATGACCTTCATGAAAGAGGAGGCAGCAAAAACATTATTCATCTACATGGTGAGTTAAATAAAGTGCGAAGTGTAGCAACACATAGGCTTGTCTATGACTGGGACAAGGATTTACAGCTAGGAGACATGGCGGAGGATGGGCATCAACTTCGTCCTCATATCGTTTGGTTTGGAGAGGCTGTTCCTATGCTGGATGAAGCTATCCCACATATTGAAAACTCTGATAAACTGATCATAATTGGCACTTCTATGCAGGTTTATCCTGCAGCAGGTCTTTGTGGATATGCTAAGGAGCAATCTGAGATCTATTACTGTGATTTAGATCCACAACCCAATCACGAATTAACGAGAAACAAGAAACTTGAGATTTTGAAAGGCCCAGCCACTGAGCAAGTTCCACTTTTAGTAGAAAGAATAAAAAAAGAGGGATTCTCGTAAAAGAATTCCTCTTATCATTTCCGAGAATAAATTGTTATTTCTAACTACCACACATAAGGCAGCCATCTTCCATTGTACACACTTCTCCTTCTACGATCTCCTCTCCTTCTTTTTGTTCTTCAGCAATAAATTTTTGCTGATGCTTTGAACTAAGTGTAAATTTAATAGGATCAACTGCTGCTTTACTTCTGAGATAGTACATTCCAGTCTTTAATCCCTTCTGCCATGCATAAAAATGCATTGAAGTCAACTTTCCATAATTGGGATTATCAACAAATAAGTTTAAGCTCTGACTCTGACATATGTATGCCCCTCTATCGGCAGCTTGATTGATAATGTTCTTTTGACTTATTTCCCAAACTGTCTTGTATAATTCTTTTAAGTCCTGAGGAATCTCTTCTATGTCCATTACAGAACCGTTCGCCGCAATTAGTTTCTCCTTTATGTCTTCATTCCAAATACCTCTATCGATGAGGTCCTTGAGTAGATGTTTGTTAACAATAACATATTCACCAGAAAGTGTTCGTCTAGTATAAACATTTGAAGTATAAGGCTCTATACATTCATTGTTCCCTAATATTTGAGAGGTGGAAGCCGTTGGCATTGGAGCAAGTAACAAACTGTTTCTCATTCCGGATTTCTTAATTTCAGCTTTCAAAGACTTCCAGTCATACCTATCTGAAGGTGTTACATTCCACATGTCAAATTGAAGAATTCCTTTACTAGCTGGTGATCCTTTGAAAGTCTCATACGCCCCTTCTTTCTTAGCTAGTTCTACAGATTCTGTTACAGAAGCATGATAGATCGTTTCAAAGATCATTTTATTCATTTCCAAAGCCTCCGCGCTTTCAAAAGGGTGTCGACACAGAATATAAGCATCAGCTAAACCTTGCACTCCTATTCCTATTGGTCTGTGCCTAAAATTAGACTTTTCTGCTTCAGGTACAGGATAGTAGTTTACATCAATTATCTTATTCAGATTTCTAGTAATTACTCTCGTAATTCTATGCAACTCCTCATAATTAAACTTCCCATCATTGACAAATTTAGGAAGAGCTATAGAAGCTAAATTACATACTGCCACTTCATCAGGAGAAGTAAATTCTAGTATTTCCGTACAGAGATTACTAGACTTAATTGTACCAAGGTTCTTTTGATTCGATTTTTCATTACAAGCATCCTTATATAGTATATATGGTGTACCCGTCTCTATCTGAGAATCTAAAACATGAAACCAAAGGTGCTGAGCCTTGACTGTCTTTCGCGCTAAGCCTTCTTTCTCATATTTTGTATACAATTTCTCAAACTCTTCTCCATAGCAATCAGCTAATCCTATTGCTTCATTAGGACAAAATAGTGACCACTCTGCATCTTCTTTAACCCTTTTCATAAAGAGATCAGATATCCACATCGCATAGAAAAGGTCTCTAGCTCTTTGTTCTTCCTTTCCATGATTCTTTTTCAAATCAAGGAAGTCGTAGATATCAGCATGCCAAGGCTCTAAATACATGGCAAAGGCTCCTTTTCTTTTTCCTCCCCCTTGATCTACATATCTAGCAGTATCATTAAATACTTTCAGCATTGGAATGATTCCGTTAGATGTACCTCCTGTACCTTTTATATAGCTTCCTTTGGCTCTAATATTATGTAAGCTTAACCCAATGCCTCCTGCACTTTGTGATATCTTTGCACATCTAGAAAGTGTTTCGAAAATTCCTGGAATACTATCATCAGTCATTGTCAATAAAAAACAAGAAGACAACTGTGGTCGTGGAGTCCCTGCATTAAACAGTGTTGGAGTAGCATGTACGAACCACTTCTCAGACATCAAATTGTAGGTCTCTAGCGCACTGGTCAAATCCTCTCCATGAATCCCTAATGATGCCCTCATAAGCATATGCTGAGGTCTCTCAACAACTTCGCCATTCATTCTTAATAAATAGGCTCTCTCCAATGTCTTAAATCCGAAGTAATCGAAAGTGAAATCTCTATCATAAATTATGGCTGAATCAATTATTTCCTGATTCTTTTTGATTACATTCATCAAACTCTCAGCAATAAGTCCAGCCTTTTGACCAGTCTTGGGATCTATATATTCATATAAATCTTGCATTGTACCTGAAAAAGACTTTTTCGTGTTTTTGTGCAAATTTGAGATTGCTATCCTCGCGGCAAGAATTGCGTATTCTGGGTGATTTGTGGTCAAAGATGCTGCAGTCTCAGCTGCCAAATCATCTAATTGAGTAGTAGAAACACCATCAAATAGGCCTTGAATAACCTTTTTACCTATTTCTATAGGCTCGATGTGTCGATCGTCCAGACCATAGCAGAGCTTTTTTATACGTGCCGTTATTTTGTCAAAGCTTACTTCTTCTTTTTTGCCACTTCTTTTTAGTACTTGCATGGGGTGTTAAATGTTTAGAATGTTAGAATGAGTTTTCTTGTTTTAACAGACATTTAGTACCAGTAATTAGAAATCTTCATCAAGAGAGAAAACTTGCTTATCCTTATCAGCCATTACACCCGATTTTTGATAGTCTCCAACTCTTTTTTCAAAGAAATTTGTCTTGCCTTGTAGTGAAATTAATTCCATCCAAGGAAAAGGGTTTTCAGCATTATATACTTTGGAATTACCCAATGCAACTAATAATCTATCAGCTACAAATTCTATATAGTGACACATCATTTCCGAGTTCATACCAATAAGATTTACTGGTAATGAATCAGAAACAAACTCCTTCTCTATTTCCACAGCATCAGTAATCATTTCCTGCAATCTTTCTTTAGGTAGTTTTTGCTGAATATGTTGATTATAAAGAAGACATGCAAAATCACAATGCATTCCTTCATCTCGAGAAATCAATTCGTTAGAAAAAGATAGTCCTGGCATCAGCCCTCTCTTCTTTAACCAAAAGATCGAACAAAAAGAACCTGAGAAGAAAATTCCTTCTACCGCAGCAAAAGCAATCAATCTTTCTGCAAAACTTCCATTGTCAATCCATTTGAAAGCCCAATCAGCCTTTTTCTTTACACAATCCATATTCTCTATGGCATTGAATAAATAATCTTTCTCTTTATTATCTTTTATATACGTATCGATAAGAAGAGAATATGTTTCAGAATGGATATTCTCCATCATTATCTGAAAACCATAGAAGAATTTAGCTTCAGTGTACTGTACCTCAGTCACCATATTCTCAGCTAAGTTTTCATTAACTATTCCATCACTCGCAGCAAAAAATGCCAAAACATGTTTTACAAAATGCCTCTCATTATCATTTAATTTGTTAGTCCAGTCTGAAAGATCTTGGTGAAGATCAATTTCCTCAGCTGTCCAAAAACTCGCTTCTGATTTTTTGTAGAACGCCCAAATGTCATCATGTTCTATTGGAAATAATACAAATCTGTTGGGGTTGTCCTTAAGTAACGGTTCTACAAATTTAGTCATGGTTCTTAGCTCTTTACTTTGTTCACTTTAAGAGGTTCCTATTCCAGTCCTTCTTCAATGAAGAAGGATAAAAAATATTATCATATCGTCCTTAGAATGGTTGCCTATTCTGAAAGGAATACTTCACTACGAACGGGACAACAAATAAATGGAAATATTCGCTAATATGCCCATATCAGAAATCTTGATTTATCCACATCGTGTTGATAAGTTTTTTGTAAACATATTAAAAAAAATTAATATGGAACTGAGAGAGGGTGTTAATATTGATAAAAGTCATAGGTAATATTGACTATCAATATGTTATATATCAACCAAATACGTAATGTGAAAGTTATAATGCATCTTTTCGCCTTCCAAAGAACCATACCAATGCCAAACCTCCAAGGATGGAAATCAGTATGATAAAATAGAATGCAAAAGGATGACCTTTTAATGGCAAATGATCGAGATTCATCCCATAAAAACTGGCTACTAATGTGGGTACCATTAGGATAATTGTGATCACAGTGAGCCTCTGGATGAAGACATTCATATTATTAGATATAATAGATGCATAGGCTTCCATTGTACTACTCAAAATATTGGTATGAACATTAGCCATTTCAAGTGCTTGACCGTTGTCAATTAAGATATCTTCAAAGAGGTCAATGAGATCTTCATCATTTCTTATCTTTAGAAAATCCACTCTTTTAATCTTCTGATTCAAGAGACCATTGTCACTTATAGAGTTCACAAAATAGACCAATGACTTTTCTATTCGAAGTAGCTGTTGTAATTCTTTATTTCTACTTGAATTGTACAACTCTCGTTCTATCAATGTCCTTCTTAGATTTAGCTTTTTCAAACATTTCAAAAACTCAAAAACTGTCTGTTGAAGAATTTTTAGTGTGAATGCAACTTCATTTACAGCATCCGTTATTTTGACATATCCTTTCTCAAACCTATTTATGATTGGATTATCTACACTACTTATAGTGATAACTTTTCCTTCCAAAAGAATAATTCCAATTGGTGCTGTGATATATATAGGACCATTTTCACCCTTTTCCTGATTGAGGACTGGTGTATTGACTAGTAAGAACTTTAAATTATCTTCTTTTTCATATCTACTTCTCTCATCTATATCAAGGGAGTCAGTGAGAAGATCAAGTGGAATGTTGTATTGAGTTGCAATTTTTTCTAATTCATTATGATCATAAGGAGGCTCAATATTAATCCAGTCGACATCAGAAGCATCTGACTCTTCAAACTGTGATCCCACTTTTTTATAATACTTGATCATAACTCTTAATAGGAGGCAAAGATAGCGCCAAGTATGATTCTTGATTTAATGAAATACTATAAAAAACGTACGCTTATCACTATATTTTCAAGACTTGTCCAACACTACTACAATGTCTTTTCCAAAATATTACCTTTGCGCGAATTTATAAGACAAAAATAAATGGATCGTAATCAAACAATTGGATTGATTCTCATATTTATCATATTGGTTTGGACATGGAATATGCAGTCCTTAGAACCTCCTATAGAGGAAGATACAACGCAAGAACTAGTCGCAGAGCCATCAGAAATAGGGGGGACTGAGCAAAAATCTCAAGTTACAAATCCTGTACCTCAAACAGACAGTCTGGCATCAGCTGCTCTTCTAGGACAGTATGGAGTTTTTTCAACTGCAGCATCTGGTGAAGTAGAACTTTCTACTATTGAAAATGATAAATTAAAAATCACCTTTAGCAGTAAAGGAGGTAAAATAGTAAAGGCTGAATTAAAGGAACATCTCAAAATAAGGAAAAATAAGGAAGGGGTAGAAGAAACTTCTCAAGTCACCTTAATGGATAATGAGAGGAACAAGTTTGAATATTTACTCAATCTAAACAATAAGACTATCTCTTCTGAGGACTTGTACTTTACTTCTGATAAAACTGGAAACCAAGTAACTTTCACGGCCACCACATCAAACGGCGGCTCTTTTCAACAGATTTACGACTTGGGAGAAGGGTATGACTTATCTTATCAAATCAAATTCAATGGTCTCCAAAATGATCTGAGCAGAACAGAGGCTTCTGTGAAAATGAATTGGATTAATGTTCTGAATGCAATAGAACAAAATGAAATGTGGCCAAGCCGCTATTCGTCTGTTTATTTCAAAGAAAAAGACGATGATTCTGACTATTGTAATTGCATGGCTGATGACTTAATTGAAGAACCAGAAAAGAAGATAGAATGGGTTTCCCATGCTCATCAATTCTTCAATACAAGCATTATGAGCGGTGAAACCCCATTTGATGGTGGTTCTTTTAGCACTGAGATGATAGAAGATCCAGATGAGCTAAAAACAATAGGAAGTCAACTTAATATCCCATACAACAATGGTGCGGCTGAAAGTATAGCCATGACCATGTATATAGGCCCTAATGAGTATGAAAACCTAGATTCTTATGGCGTCGGCCTTGAAACCATTATTCCATATGGGAGAAGCATATTTGGCGATATAAACCGAGTTGTCATACGCCCTTCGTTTAATTTTCTATCCAAATTCATAAGTAGTAAAGGTCTGGTTATTCTCATTTTAATTTTTATCATTAAGATGTTGCTCTACCCCCTATATTATAAGATGCTCTATTCCCAAGCTAAAATGGGCGTATTAAAACCTGAGCTGGCACATCTCAAAACCAAATTCAAAGATGATGCTCAGAAGATCCAAATGGAGACAATGAAGGTATATAGGGAATATGGCGTCAACCCAATGGGAGGATGTCTGCCTATGATTATTCAGATACCTATATGGTATGCGCTCTTTAGATTTTTCCCAGCTTCTATTACTTTCAGGCAAGAAGCTTTCCTATGGGCCAATGATTTGTCCTCCTATGACGCATTCATAAGTTTACCTTTTACACTTCCAATGTTTGGTGCCCACCTTAGTCTTTTCACAATTCTATGGGCGATAAGTCAAGTGGTGTATACCTATTATAACATGAAACACATGGATATGAGTGCCAATCCGGCAATGAAATATGTACAATATCTCATGCCTCTCATGTTCTTCGTTTATTTTAATACTTACGCTTCAGGATTAACATGTTATATGTTCTTTAGTCAATTAATGAATATATTACAAACAGTAATTACCAAAAAGTACGTCTTTAATGATGAAAAAATCAAATCCGAACTAGATCTCAACAAGGCGAATCCTAAGAAAAAAGGTAAATTTCAACAGCGCCTTGAAGATGCAATGAAGCAACAACAATTACAGCAAAACAAGAAGAACCCGAAGAAAAAATAGTATAAATGAGTTCTGCAGTTGGTGTAGTAGGTGCTGGCAGTTTTGGGTTAGCCATTTCTAAACTTGCCTCTGAAAATTCAGATGTATTACTTTATAGCAGAAGAACTGAATTGGTTAATGAAATCAATAGATCTGGTACTTTCAAGGGTCTAAAGTTTGGTGATAAGATAAAAGCTACATCTGATTTAAATCAACTTTCAGAACAGTGCAGTCTTATCGTTCCGATTATAGCTTCAGCTCATTTTCGCACAGTAATGCGCCAATTAGGTCCTTTTCTAAATCCGCAACATATAGTAATTCATGGGACCAAAGGATTTGACTTGAAAAATGAAGATTTAAGTGCGAATACAGATCTGCTATTATCTGATGTCAAAACCATGAGTCAGGTTATCCTAGAAGAGACAAATGTACTTCGTGTAGGAGCACTTACAGGTCCAAATCTCGCTAAAGAAATTTTAAATGGTCTACCAACCGCTACTGTAATAGCAAGTGAATATGATGAGGTAATCACTATTGGAAGGAAGGCTCTAGCTGGAAACACATTCTTTGTATATGGATCTCATGATCTAAAAGGTGCAGAGCTAGCTGGTGCTTTGAAAAACATTATTGCATTAGCATCTGGAATGGTTGCTGCAAATGAATTAGGCAAAAATGTACAAGCAATTTTGATAACCCTAGGATTGAGAGAAATGATGATGATCGCTGATGCTTTAGGGGCAAACCCAAAATCTCTGATTGGGGCTGCAGGAATAGGTGATCTTGTTGCGACTGCGACAAGTGAAAAAAGTCGAAATTACTCATTTGGATA
The DNA here is from genome assembly GCA_002471345.1 of Saprospiraceae bacterium UBA7328. Taxonomy (GTDB): domain Bacteria; phylum Bacteroidota; class Bacteroidia; order Chitinophagales; family Saprospiraceae; genus UBA7328. The sequence goes on along the minus strand of DKPS01000093.1, from coordinate 16,324 downwards.
TAGGATTGCTAAAGGAGAAAAATTCGAAAAAGTTCTGGATTCTATGGATGAAGTAGCTGAAGGGGTGAGGTCATTAAAAGTAGCACATCAAATTATTTCTCAATACAACATTCAGGCCCCGATAGCAAAGACTATTTATGGGATGGTTTACAATGGAAAAGATGTGAAGCAAAGTATTGCAGCTTTAATGAAATTTCCTTTCAGAATGGACATAGATCTCTATTCCTAATATCTACTTCTTGTAGGCCTAAATCAATGGAGAAGTATTTCTAATAGAAAAAAGGAATCTTTTCATCTATCTACTACAAACTATTATGTCTTTATTCTTTACTTTAACTCCCAAATTAAAAGAAATACCAATGGCAGATTTTTCAAGCATCGATAAAGTTTCCACTAAATCAAAATCCTTTTGGAGAAGACCTGAAGGAATGACTGGAAGTCTTTTTCTAGTGGCTATTTTGGGCGGATTAGGATTTTTCGTTTTTACCAACCTCGCAGCTATCCTTGCATTCACTCAATCTATGCTTGGACTGGTAGCCACAATTGCAGCATTAGGTGCAGTGGTTTATATGGTTTTAGATCCTAAAGTAAGAACACTTGCTAGTTACTTCTACAAGAGTATTATGAGAGGCATTACGAGTATGTTTATCACCATTGATCCAATTGGTATTTTGAAGAACTATATCAGTGATCTTCAGAGCAATCTGAAGAAAATGGGTAAACAAATAGGATCACTTAGAGGGCAGATAAGAAAGATTAAAACGCTGATGCAGGATAATAATAAAGACATCGAGCAAAATATTCTTATTGCAAGAAAAGCTAAAGAACAGGGCAATGACAAACAAATGATGCTCGCATCAAGAAAGGCTGCGAGGCTTAAGGATTCTAATGGAAAATATGAAGCACTACATTCTAAAATGAGTGTACTTTACAAAGTGCTTACTAAAATGTACTCTAATTCAGAAATTCTTTTAGAAGACACTAAAGATCAGGTGAAAGTGAAAGAGCAAGAAAGAAAAGCAATACGTGCTTCTCATTCTGCTATGAAATCGGCAATGAGTATGATGACAGGGGACGGAGATAAAAGAGCAATGTTTGATCAAGCAATGGAAGCAATAGCCGACGACGTTGCAAATAAAGTAGGTGAAATGGAACAATTCATGGAACTATCCTCGAATATCATGGAATCTGTGGATCTTCAGAATGGTATTTTTGAAGAACAAGGCTTAAAAATGCTTGAAGAATATGAGAAGAAAAGCTCTCTCCTACTTTTAGGTGGTAAAGAAACTAGTGATAGTGAAACACTTGATCTGAATGAGTATCAGAAAGAAAAAGCAAAGCTTACAAAAGACTCTGGTTATAATGAACTATTTGATTAGTCTAATCTATAAATAATTAAATAGAAATATAAAAAAAGAGCCGCTACTGTTAACGGCCCCTTCTTAACTAGGATTTCAGAATGAATAATCCTTTTCAGGTTTTTACCTCTAAGAAGTAAAAATGCCTGTATCTCTTATCAGAATTCTTTTTCTACTCAAAATTATCTGATTATTTTTCTTTAAATCATTTAGAATGGTCGTTACTGTTTGTCTGGAAGTACCTGTAAAATTGGCTATGTCTTGTTGAGTGAAACTATGTCTGATTAACATTTCATCAATTCCCACTCGTTTGCCAAATTTATTAGCATTCTCCTTTAGAAAATTTATCACTCTTGTACGAGCATCTTCTAAAATTAGTGACTCCAGTCTCGCTTCAGTCTTTTTAATTTTATGGCTCATCATTGTCATTACATCCATCGCAAATTGGAAATTCCTCCGCAATAATTCTCTTACCACTGTACTGTCTATTGCATAGATAATGCACGCTCTGTCCATTGACTGAGCATCCTCCCTCAAAACGTTATTTTGAGAGGTGATGGCATGACCGTTAAATGTCATTGTGCTATGAATTACGGCCTTTATAACTTCCCTACTATCGTTTGTGAATGAAGATATTTTCACTATACCTTCCTTTAAGATAAATAGTTGATCAGCTACTTCATTCATTTTATAAAGGAATGAGTACTTAGACAATTTTAATTCTTGGATATTGGCGGCTAGATAATCTAGATTCTCATCATCCAAGCTTTTAAGCAATGGTACATTTTTGAGAAAGGAAATCTTAGCCGATACGTTTTCAGCAATTGTATTTTTCATTCTTAGGTTGATTAGCACTTATAAGACAAATGCTTATCACTTAACCCCTATTAGAAAAGTAAAAAATTTTACAATTTGATTAGAGAGCTTGATGAACTCATGCCGCCGAACACACCTAGACCATTCTCTATATTGCTATAAGTTGAGGTCGGAGAAGTAAAGGATGAACTGTTGTTAATCAGCTGTTTATGGAGATTTTGATGGTATTTATAAAGCTCCTTACTTAACGTATAAACAGTGACTTCAATATTTTGTAGAATATCTATCGACGGATCGAGAAGTGTGGCTGTAGAAAGTCTAAGTTTGATTTGACTAACGCCCAATTTAGAATAATCAACGAATACGCCTTCTCTATGATTAAGCTCATTTATTGCATTGAGTTTATCCTGAATTTGGACGACATGAAGTACTTCAGTCTCGGCAAAAAAAGTTATTCTTTGTTCACCATTAGCATCAATTTTATATTGTGAAAGCACACGCTTGGGGACAATATGAAGATAGGTGTCATTATTTTGACTTTGGCCTATTTCAAAGTCTATGTCAAAAACAATGTCTTCCATTCCATTAGCAGCTTCAATTTTATGAACATCCCTTACCATAGCACGGTCAACAGTTACTGGTCTTGGAATGGTAGTAGATGCAAAAAGATCCACAAAATCAGTTCCAGGTATATTAATACTTAAAGAGTAAGTCTCATCAGGAGCCGGTCTAAAGTCCTTATTTCTGAATTGATATTTGTCAGATTTTGAAGAGAAAATAAAGGCGGTTGCTCCTGCAGGAAGATCTGAACCAGATAGGAAAATCGTAGCATCTTCTGGCCTTACTGCCCTTTCACCTGAAAAGATATCAGCAGTAACTGACAAATCCAGTTCTACATTCTTATCCGGAGTCAGTTCACTCACAACCACAATCTGATCTGGAGTAGGTTCTATTTCTACAACTATCACATCGCGGCAAGAATGAAACAACGGGAGTAATAATAAACTATATAAAAGTCGTTTTCTCAATGTCCTAAGTGAATAAATTAGTTCATTCATTCAATCAGAGACCCTAGTAATTGGTATAGGATCAAAGATAGAATATTACCTACTACATCGCAAACATATTACAATTATTCGTAATATAAAAATTATTGATTATCAATGGCCAAATAAGGTTTTTTCAATAAAATGACGATATGACAAATAGGTTACATTTGATAAAATAGAGAATCACATGGTTTATGTTGCAACTTCTTATGAGATAAAGATCTCTCACTTCGAAAATTGAATTAAATTTTGTGGAAATATATTCTCTCCGATTTAATCAAGAAGAAATATTCTAAAAGCTTAAACTGTATGAAAAATTTGGCACAATAGGAAAAATACTCACTGCTTCCGCAACATATAAAGGGTTTGAGTCTGTTCGATTTCTCACAAAATCGACATAAAACGGATTTTTTCTATTGTAAATATTATAGGCTCCAATAGTAATCTTTTGTTTTCCCCAACCATAGTCATTGAAAAAATTCACACCAAAATCCAAGCGATGATAATCCGGTAATCTTACATTGTTTCTTTCGCCAAAAAGAAAATTGGTTTCGACCTTGTCATCAACTATCACCTCCAATATAGATGTCGGAGCTGTGTAAGGAGTGCCCGTACCATAGGTCCAAGTGACAGCCAATTCAATGTTATCTCTGAGATTTAAAAGGCTTGAAAAGTTCAAATTATGTCTTCTATCAAGGTTAGCAAAGAAAGTATTCCCTTCATTCAATTGCTCATATGTTCTTTCCGATTTAGCCCACGTATAATTTATCCATCCAGAGTATTTACCTATCTGTTTTTCTAAAGATGCTTCTACTCCATATGCCCTACCCTGCCCTTCAGGTAGTTCTGCTTCCCAATCTGCCCCTTCGCGTATTCCAAATAACGCACCGTCCCTAAATGTCCTCAAGTGGTACAGATTCTTATAATATCCACTTATGGTAAACTTTGTATTTTTTAATGGTTTTGTTTTCAATTCTGCTGAAAATTGATCTGATTCTTGTGGTGGTATCCTAGATGTAGATGGTACCCAAACATCATTAGGCAATCCAATTCCTGCATTAGTTAAAAGGTGCAAGAATTGATTCATTCTTGTTTAAGAAACTTTAAAAGAATTATCATCTTTTAATTTCACTTTAAGTAGAGCTCTCGGTTGGATAGATAAAAAACTATTCTGATTATCAACATTTATACTCGAAAAATGGCCTCCTATGTTTGCTTGTAGCCAAGGTGTAATTTTGATATCTTGCTCTATATATGCTCGAAGTTCATTTCCTTTGATATTAGGTGGTGTAAATGTTGCAGCGAGGTCGGCAGGGCTCAAAAAGTCTTTATCCCCCAGAAGGTCATCACGAGTAGATGAATATACAACACCAGGTCTAAAGTCATGTCTAGTATAATATACTCCAAATGCAATATTCCATTTGCTACTGAGCTTATACTCCATATCGACATTTGCAATCAAATCTGTAATATCACTATCAAATAAGGAAGCAAGATATCCAGTAGCGTTTTGTGCCGAAGGGTCGCCAATTACTGTTTTATCAAAATCAAAAAATTCAAAATTGAATCGGCTATAACTAAGCGTTACATTTGAAAACACTTTATTTGAAAATAGATGGTTCCATCTGATCGTTCCTAAATCATTACCCCAATTCCAATTTGTGCGATCGGACTCGGAAATTCGCTGATTGTCTGTTTCATTTGTAGAGCTCGTTTGAGAAAAGAAATCGTCTTTACTCAAATGACCACTAAAATATACATGATCATTTTCTCCAATTTCTAAATTCACTTTTGCACTCAAGTCATAGAAGTAATAATTGATAGATCCAAATTCGTCACTCAATTCAAACTGGAATTCTGAAATAGGTTTCAACCAAGGATCTACTATTGTTCTTCTTGCAGAAATAATAAAAGAGCTCTTATCTTTTTTGATTGGACCTTCTAAAGTAGCTCTAGCAGTTATAGGGCTGATACTTACATCTCCTGCAAATTCTTTATTATTTCCTTCCCTAGTTCTAACATCCAAAACAGAGGACAATCGTCCACCATAACGAGCAGGAAATCCTCCTTTAATAATGTTAGCACTTTTCACTACTGTACTTTTGAAAATAGAAAAAATCCCAAGTGCATGGCCAGTATTATATACGGGCACGCCATCATATAATATCAAATTCTGATCAGCGCTTCCTCCTCTTATGGCTATTCCTCCTAATCCATCTGACGACGTCACTACACCTGGTCTGAGAGTAGCCAATCTTATAATATCAGGCTCTCCAGCCAAAGTGGGTAGATTTTGAATCTTTTCTATTGGAATTTTATCGCTAATTTCCATCTGACGAGCCTTTTTAGGTACCTCAGCAATGATGATAACTTCATTTAATAGAATATTTGAATTCAATGTCGCTGTTAATGTAGTATCAGCATGAACATTTAGATATCTTATGACTTTATCATATCCTAAATATGAAAACAGAATTACATTTTCACCTGCAGGTACATCTAAAGCAAAATACCCATACTCATTGGTATAGGTTCCAATTTTGTAATCATCAGTAAACACATTAGCATAAACTATTCTTTCTCCTGAAGATTTATCTTCCACATATCCACTTACTCTTACTTTTTTATCTACTATAATAGTTGGATCTTTAAACACAACTAATTGATTACCAATAATTTGATACGCTAAATCTGTTGATGAAAGTATATCTCCTAGTACAATACCAAGTTCTAAATGATTTGCGACAATTGTTACTCGGAGATCAGTAGGAATATCTTGAGGTGAGTATGTGATTTTTACTCCAGTATTCTCTATTAGAGCATCAATAGCCTCAGATATACTTGCCTCTGGAAGGTTAAACTCCACTATTTTTTCATCGGGGAGAGGCTGAGAATATAGATTATTTGTGAGAAAAATGGCAAATACCGTAACCGTGCAGTACAGGACAGAGCTGATGTATCTGAGCAGTGTAATTGCCATTTTTGGTAAATAAAATCCAAGTTACACATAACCTAAAACCACAAAACACTTTGTGTTCAAAGTGTTGATTTACAATCAGGTGTAAAATAAAAAAGCAAGATAGTATATAAATTTTTAATATATACTATCCTGCTTTAGATTATCTTAAATATTATGAATACTACTCACATGATCCTTGTACGTAGTAAAGTGTATTTGTCGTTTTTATGATTTTGATGCTCGAGAAAGTTTTTCGTATTCCTGCAATTGCATCAGATACATTCATATCTCTGTCTACAGCTATAGTAAGAGGACAATCAACTGTTGCATTATCTAGCTTGAACTGAACTCCGTAGAACGTTCCTACATCTTTAAGAATAGATTCTAATGACTCACCATTGAATGACATCTCAGTATCTTTCCATGCTAGGAAATTATCTTCAAAATCCTCACTTCTGATTTCATCAGCTTTTAAGATTCCTCTTTGTCCTTCTGTCAAATCTATGGACAACTGGTCATCATCAGTATTCTGTAGGTTTACTTTACCTTCTGATACACTCACTTCAACTTTAGTTTTAAACCTATCATTGATATTGAAACTAGTACCAAGTACAGTTACGAGATTATCATTTGATAATTCTACAGTAAAAGGAGCAGAATCATCTTTTGAAACATCGAAAAAGGCTTCTCCTTTCAAACTTACATTTCTTGCATCTGAAGCAAAACTTCTAGGATATCTAAGCTCAGAATGCTTATTCAACCATATCTCAGTACCATCAGCTAATGTGGCAAAATCGATTTTATCCGTCGTCTTAATCGTTTTGTATGAGAACATGCTATTATATGCTAAGAAGAGGGCTACTGCTGCTGCAATTGCTATGGCACTTCTTAATAAAACAGTTCCTATACTACCAGAAGTAGATGCCGGAGCATCTTTGGTCTGAATATCCTTCATAAATTTGCCGTAAGCAGCATCTTTATTAAAGGTGATTTTTGGCTCATAGGATGCACTGTTATCCCATATCTGTTCAAGGTCACGCAAAGTGGCCTCGTCATTCTGAGATAATGACTCAAACAAGCTCTTTTGCTCTTGTGTCAATGATTTCTTCATATTGGGTGCATTAAATAATAATAAATAAGGGTAATAATTTTAACTTACATCTACTAGACACTAATTCTTCGACCTCCCCCTACTCTATTTATATTTTTTTCAAAAAAGTTTTCAAGTCATGTAAGGTTCTAAACGAACCCTTAAAATTTTCAAGGCTTTTGACATCTGATTTTCCACTGTTTTTGCAGAGATATCTAATGCCGCAGCAATTTCTTTGTAACTCATCTCTTCAAACCGACTCATTCCAAAGATCAATCTACATCGCTCTGGCAAATCATCAATAATGGAATGGATTCTATCTTTAAGCTCCATGACTTCCATATTGGTCTGCCCACCAGCATCCTGGCTTCCTAAATCAGGAATTTGATCTTCCTCTTCAAATCTAACTTTATTCTTTCTGAGATAGTTAAGTGCCCTATTTAGAGCAGATCGGCGCAAATAGGCCTTAATCGAAGTAGTAATCTGGATACTTTCTCTCTTTTTCCATAGCTCCATGAATACTTCTTGCACAATATCCTCAGCTACACTGGCATCAGGGACCACTCTATAGATGGACTTACACAAATACTCATAGTAGTCATCAAAGAGTATGCGAATAACTCTTTCGTCACTATTATTAAGTCCCTTAAGTATGTCAAGTTCCTTTTGTTCCATTCAGAGAAACGTGTTGCAATAATATTATGTAATAACCCCTATCTACTATCACATTTAATACCAAAAATGAAAAGTGCTTGTCAAAACGCGTAATTTTTCCATTTTTTAATAGGGGTACGACCCAATTATTCAAATTAGAACAATAGAATAGCTGAGATGGAACTAGAGAAGTTCATTAGGAATTACTGTTCGACCCTTCTTTTGTTTTATTTAAAAAAATCAGATAAGTTTATTCTTCTCCCTCGCTTCTGCTTCCATTTCCACTTTATAACCTTCTCCAATAATTCCAGCTTGCACTAATGTATTAGCAGGACGGATATCCTTGAATCTTTCTCCATGAGCTCTAGATACAGCTTCCCAGTCATTGATATCATGGATATAAATGCGAGTTCTATCTACATCTTCTAAAGACCCACCAAGAGACTCTATAGAAGCTTGAATCTTATCTATGATAAAATGTGTCTGTGCTCCAGGATCGTCACCACCAACAAGTCGATCACCATGAGTGGCTGTAGTTCCAGATACTAAAATACGATCACCACTTTTTACAGCCCGGGAGAAGCCAGCTAATTCTTCCCATACAGTTCCTGAATCGATTTTTAGTTTGCCTTGTTTCTTTTCAGGTATATATACTGGTGGGAGAGTATCAATATGATGACTCAGATCTCCTGATGCAGTCAAGAAGGGTGGTTTCCGATATTCATCACCACAACCTCCTGGAATCGGTTTTAAAGTACCTTTAGTTTCTCTTATGGCCTGTTTCTCCTCATCACTTAGTTTGATCTTGAAAATGTTGAGGTTCTCCTGAATATGCTCACTTTTTCCTAATCGAGCACCAAGAATAATTCCTGCTACAAGGGGCTGGTCAAGCATATATCGACTTGATATATTGGCAATTGAGGAATTGTGTTTTATGGCTATTTCATTTAATACTTTAAGTAGATTTTGAAATGGATTCCATCCTCCTGCTTCATCAATGAATCGTTTGTATTTCATCTGTGACCAGGTGGTCAACTCACTTTGATCAGGTTCAGATGTCCCAAGCCATCTTTCACTTAGAAAACCACCTGCTAATGTTCCAAAAGCCAATATCCTTACGCCATACTCTTCACATACCTGAGACATTCTTCCTTTTGCTCTTTGATCGATAAGAGAATAGCTTAGTTGATTGCTTATTATATCAATACCACTGGCCACAGCAATTTGAAGATGAGTGGCATCAAAATTTGTGACTCCAATATTGGCGATAAGCCCTTCATTCTTTAATTCTTGCAGCCAGAACATTGTATCCAGCCACTCTGGATCACAATAGTTCCAGGCATGATATTGTAAGAGATCCAATTGATCCATTTTCATTCTTTCTAATGACCTATATACTGCCTCTTTAACTTGTTCTTTTGACGTTATTCTGGGAGTAGGCACCCATTTAGTGAATAATTGTACTTGTTTCCCAAGAGGATCCTTTGATCTAAATGTACCAGAGATAATTTCTGCTGATCCATAATGATCAGCCATATCAAAAGATGTAAAGCCAGCTTCTACATATGGATTCATGAACTGAGCGGTTGCCTTAGGATCAAGTGTCCCTTCTCTCTCTAAATCCGCTATCTGCCACAAACCTGTCAAGACACGAGATATTCTAAGATTATCAGATAAATCGTAATATTCTACCATTGATGATTATTCACTAGGAAGTTCACTAAATAACTTTTTAATATTGATACCTTGTTTTTTCAAGGAGATGATTTGATAAAAATATAGTAGACTACCCAATATCATAACAATACCCCATATCCAGGTAGAGTGAAAATACCAAGCTTCTACCTCACTATTCATATCCTTATACAAATGAATGATTAAAAAGAAAATGAGAATTAATGAACCTCCCCAGCCTATAACTTTTTGAAAGCCTTTATTTTTAAAAACCTGTATTTCCTTCGAAAGCTTTGGGTTAACTTGAGGCAAAGCAATCAATGTTATACACATCAATAAAAAATTGATCATCATAGAGGTGACCATTATATCAATACCTAAGAAGAAGTCACCTGCAAAATGGCTACCCAAAACTCCAAGACTGGCAATAATACCACTTCCAACCAGTGCAATATGAGGTGTATGGAATCTTGAATTTACATCAGCCACAACCTTTGGGAACACTCCATCCTCTGCCCAAGCAAACATCAACCGAGATACGGATAAAAGCATAGCAGGCAGGTCATTAATCAATGCGATAGCTGCCCCTAAAAGTATAGCTACACCTAAACCCGTCGGTAGTAAATAACTTAAAAGCCCAGGTGCAGAAATATCTTTGTTCATCGCCTCTTCAGCAATAAAGGACCATGGAACTGTATGATATACTGCTGCAGTAAACAGGAAGTAAAAGGAGCCTACAATACTAATTGCTAAGAAAATGGCTAAAGGCAATGATTTAGATGGATTCTTAGCTTCACCTCCTGCTTGTGCTATAGAATCAAAGCCAATAAAGCTCGAGAACAGCAATGCAGAGGCAGAAAAAAAAGTCACCCAACTAAAATCGGCATTTGCGTTCTGAGGTATTGATCTGATTTCTAAACCCACAAGTGCTTGAGAAAAATCTGAATGATCATAAACAAATCCAGAAATTATCACTATAAAACCAAGTCCAAACATCAAAAACATGAGCGGGATCAAAGTCCTTTCATAAGATTTTGCTCCACGTATATTGACATATACAAAAGTCCAGACTAGTAACAAAGCAAGAGGTACTCTAACTATTCCCATTTCTAAAGACTTCGCCATATCGTTCCATTCCATCCCTAAAGCCACATCTCTTATAAAAGGAACAATAATGTATGCTATCACACCTATTACAATGGATAAACCAAACCATTGAGAGAAACTCGCAATAAATCCTAAATAAGGATTTAATCCTCTGCTGGCATAAATATAACTTCCTCCAGCTCGAGGCATTGCCGAAGCCAAAATACTATAGGCAAATGCAGCAAATATGGCAGGAATTGCAGCAAATAAAAATGCAGGAAGCACATAAGGCCCAATTCCTTCCACATTACGTTGTATCATGAAAGGGACCACATTTATGGATGCTCCGAGCATAGAACAGATACCTGTGGCGGTTAGTCCAATTATTCCCAATCTTCTTACCAGATGATTATTTCTTGTCATGTAAGGCTAAGGTAGTTTTGGAGCAGCAGAATAACAATAAACAATTAATCTTTTGAACAGAATCAAATGATAACCATAGATATGAGGCTTTAAGATGAAGAGAATTTGCAAAAACAAATGAAGACATCATCTTAATATTGTTTCGTAATAATTACAAAATTGCAACTAATAATTGCTATATTGTTAATATTAAAACATTAAATTTGCTCATCACTCGACCCTCAAAAGTCAATGACGAAATTCTTTGAATGCTTTGAATCCCCTTCAAAGGCCTCAGAATGCAAAAGCTATCTTCGTCCGTAGAAAACATTAAGGAATCCTATGAAATCGTTGTAATTGGATCGGGATATGGTGGATCAATAACGGCATCTCGTCTTTCAAGAGCAGGAAGGGAAGTATGCATTCTTGAACGAGGCAATGAAATTTCTCCAGGTCAGTATCCTTATACAATGCCTGAAATTATCGAAAGCTCCCAGGCACATACAGAACACGAAGACTTCGGCGACTCAAATGCAATGTTTGATTACTATTTACACAAAGGAATGAGTGTTTTAGTCGGATGTGGCCTGGGTGGCACTTCATTAATAAATGCTAATGTTTCCATCAAACCCGATTCACGTGTTTTTGATGATCAGGCATGGCCAAAAGAGTTACGAAAAGAGTGGAAAGATCCAAAGAGTTTGCTTAACAAGGGCTATGAACTAGCTGAAAAAATGCTGAGACCATCGAAATTGCCTAATGATATTAACTTGGACAAAATTGACGGTCTTCATACCTCAGCAGAAGCGACGAATAAAAAATTTTATAGAACAAATATTAATGTCAATTTTGATATTGACGGCACTAATGTGTTTGGAATAGATCAGAAACCCTGCAATATGTGCGGAGATTGCTGCTCAGGGTGTAATAACCTAGCGAAGAATACATTACTGATGAATTATCTCCCTGATGCCATTAATCACGGAGCGCAAATATTTACACAAGCATCAGTCAAATATCTCGAAAAAAAGGACAAAAAATGGTTAGTACATTTTGAAGTGACAGGATCTGATGCTCAATTATTTCACTCATCTGGGTCTTTCATACAAGCTGATTTTGTAATTCTTTCAGCAGGCACGTTAGGCTCCACTGAGATACTTTTGAGGTCTAGAGAGAAAGGGCTTTCTATTTCATCTAAGATCGGTCATTTTTTTTCTGGGAATGGAGATGCTCTTGGCTTTGCATTTAATAGTGATCATGAGATTAATGGTGTCGGATATGGTTCTCACAAACCGAAAAAGCCTCCACACACGGCAGGGCCTTGCATAACTAGTATTATAGACATTAGAGATACTGAGGATGTAAATGAAGGAATAATTATAGAGGACTGTGTTATTCCTGGCGGCGGTGGTGGAGTATTACCTGAATTATTAGGTGCATCTGCAGCATTGGTAGGAGTAGACGAAGTGAAAAATGACAATTGGATCAAAAGGCTTTTAAGATGGTGGAGGGAAATAGTAAGTATCTTTTTGGGGCCACACACTGGAGCAATCAAAAATACACAGACCTACCTCGTCATAGGCCATGATAAAAGTAGTGGTCATCTTGAGCTTGTGAACAACAGACTTAATATTGACTATCCTGGAGCAGGAAGACAGCCCATCTTTGAAAGAATAGATGCTTATCTCAAAAGAGCTACCAAGGCTCTAAATGGTATTTATGTAAAAAATCCTATGTGGTCAAAACTTTTGAAAGTGGACCTAATCACCGTACATCCTATGGGAGGTTGCATATTGGGAGAATCCAGAGATCAAGGGGTTGTAAATCAAAGAGGACAAGTCTATGATGATAAAAGAAAAACTACGGTTTATAAAAACCTATATGTAACAGATGGCTCTGTAATTCCTCGAGCCCTTGGTGTGAATCCATTATGGACGATCTCAGCACTTTCTGAGCGATGTGCGGCCCTAATTGCTAAGGATCATAATTGGAATATAAAATATGAGTTAAAACAACATAAAAGACGACCTAACACTCCACAAACAGTTGGCATAGAATTTACTGAAAAAATGGCTGGTTATTTTTCCTTTGATGTTGGATCAGATGATTTTGATCTTGCCTATGACAATGGAAAAGAATACAGTAATTCAATAGAGTTTATTGTTACCATTCGCACCGATAACGTCAAGAAAATGGTGGACGATTCAAATCATCTTGCCCATTTGGTAGGTAGTGTGATTGCTCCTGGCCTCTCTGATAAACCACTATCAGCTGTAGAGAGAAAATTTAATCTATTTATTGATGATCTTGATAATGTAGGAACAAAACTGATGAAGTATCGAATGCTTTTAGTCTCAGAAGCAGGAGAACAATATTATCTGGTAGGTAACAAAATTCTTAAACGCCGATCTATTTTTTGTATGTGGCATGATTCCTCTACTCTCTACATCACTTTACACAAAGGTAAATGTGAAAATGACCCGGTAATAGGAAAAGGAATCATGCACCTTAAAGTTGGAGATTTTTTACAACAATTGATAACCATGCATGCAGTAAATGCAACTTCCTTTCTAGCAAAATTGGGAGCAATTTGGTTGTTCGCTAAATATTTTGCTAAAAGCCTTTTAGTTGAATATGCAGGTGTTTTTATACCCGATAAATATTTTGATCCAAAAAAGAAACGAATCGCAAATAGAGAGCTTCGGCTATGTAAGCCTGAATTCCACCCGTTTAGGACAGAAGACGGTGTGGATTTGTTACTTACTCGATACAAAGGTGGAGAAAAGGGACCAGTAATGATGGTGCATGGATTCAGTGGTAATAGATTGACATTTTCTATAGACAGTATAGACATTAATTTAGCAGAGTACTTATTTGAAAAAGGTTACGATGTTTGGCTTTTTGATTATAGATTAAGCAATTTACTTCCTAGTGCTAGTGAAGAATGGTCACTAGATGTAATTGCTAAATATGATCATCCTGCAGCCGTCGATGTGATAAAAAAAGCTGCTAAAGTTGATGAAATTGATGTTCTAGTACATTGTGTAGGTTCTATAACAATGTTCATGTCTCTTATAAATGGACTTAAAGGGATTCGGTCAGTAGTTTCTGCACAAATTGCGGCGGATTTTATCATTTATCCACCTATGCGATGGAAATATAAACTACGATCAGGAGAAATCATGAATGCCCTTGGGATAAAAACTTTGACTGCCTACATTGATAGGTATTCTAGTTGGTTGAGTAAACTCTTTGATCGCTTACTAAAACCCTATGTAGAACCTCTTGCGGGGGTCTGTACTAGTCCCACTTGTCATAGATTAACCTTTATGTTCGGTCCTCTTTACGAGCATTCTAATTTAAATGAAGCACTTCATGAAGATCAAGTGATAATGTTTAAAGAAGCTAACATTCATAGCTACGAACAGTTGGGAAAGATGATGCGCAATGGACATTTAGTAGATCATAAAGGATGCAATGAATACATGCCTCATTTTGATAATCTTAATCTGCCCATTACTTTTATTCATGGAGCGGAAAACAAATTATTCCTTCCTGAAAGCACGAAGATCACATATGATCGATTGGTCGCTCTTTTTGGTGATAAAAATTACAGACGTTTCGTTATTGACGGCTATGGCCATAATGATTGTATGTATGGGAAGAATGCCTATAAGGATATTTACCCACAGATAGTTGCTCAATTTGAAGAGTTAAATAACAAATGAAAATCTATTATGAGTGAAATAAAATATGTCATAATCTCGGATCTTCATTTGGGGGCCGAAAATAGTATTCTTACCAACTTAAAAAATAATAGTTATGAAACTGACAATTCTGAAGCGGGACCAGTACTAAAGGCTCTGGTCAGTTGTATCAAAAAGGTTCTTGAAAAAAACAAAGGAAAACAAAAACCTAAGTTGATTCTCAATGGAGATATACTTGAACTATCAATGACAACAACCAATCAATCTGCTATGGCATTTCAGAGATTTATTGAGCTGATAATGCCGAAACAATGTAATGATCAAAACCCACCTAATAATCAGTTATTTGATTCAGAAATAATCCTTATTCCTGGAAATCATGACCATCACCTATGGGAAACATCTAGATATAACTATTTTTTAGAAAGGTTAAAAAAGACAGTACCTGGAAATTTTATTGATGCCCCTATCCATGTTACTCCAATGTTTAATCCAAAACAGATTCCATCTAAAATTCTGACAACATTGATACATAGTTATAGTCATCTAAAAGGATATAGATATTTAAAAAATACAAAAGTTAGTACTGTTTATCCTTGTTATGCAATTCAAAACAAGAAAAAAAACAGGTGCATGATTATGAGTCATGGTCATTATATCGAATCGATGTATTCATTGATGTCTACTATTGACAAAATGATATTTACTGATAGAATTCCTCCTTCATGGCTAGCTGACTTAGAAGCGGACAATTTTGCATGGATAGATTTTGCATGGTCCGTATTAGGACGGTCTGGAATCGTAGGATCTGATATTACTTTAGGATATGATAAAATCCAAAGTCCGAAACAAGTACAATGGATGATGAATAGTTTTGTGAATTCTTATTCAAAAAATATTCAAGGATTTGTAAAACGATGGATAGAATGTAATGTGATGAAAGATGTCATGGCTGCTACAATTGGGAATATGGCAAAAAATGAAAGAAGCCAAGATGGAATCCTTACAACGGGAAGCCTACAGGGATTAAAAAAATATTTGGAAATTTTTGTCAGGAATCAACTCAATGCTGAATTGCACAATATCATTCCAAAACATGTAAGTTTCTTGTTTGGCCATACTCACAAACCTTTTGAGCAGGATATGACCTTTCAAGGCTATGAAAATTCAGTGCAGGTATATAATAGCGGAGGTTGGGTTGTTGATACAACTCAGACTATGCCTTTTCACGGAGGTTCTGTCCTATTTGTGAATGATGAACTGGAAACAGTCTCATTAAATATGTACAAAGAAGGTCTCTTTACACCATCTTTTCAAGTATCTGGGTATCGTCAGCATTGGGATAAGAATAGTCTATATAAATGGCTAATCAAAGAAATAAACTTAAAGGAAGATGTCTGGAGGAAATTTGAAGAAGAAGCACAAAAACAAGTAGAATTGAGATATTTCTATCTCAAAGAGATCATTCAGAGCAATTATATAAGCACTTGACAATTAAGCAAACCAGACATTTTGTACTTAGCTGTGTT
>DKPS01000154.1 GCA_002471345.1 Saprospiraceae bacterium UBA7328 | reverse complement strand
AATCTTCAACTTGAAGTTCGCACCATCCCAAAGATTGAAAACATCTACTTGTGTCTCATCTTCAAATTCTGGATTAGCCATTGAACTAATCATGTCAAAGATTTTCTTTCCATAACGGAAAAGGAAAACCTTACCTTCGTTTTGAGGATTCGCTTTGTCCTCTACTACATAAATGTTGGAGAAGTAAGTCAGCCTTCTCTTTTGTTTACGAGCGATCTCTTTGTTCGCTTCGATACCTGAGTTCCAAAGTGTAGAGTTATACTCCGCCAATGGATCTTTCTGACCGATAGTTGTCAAGGAATTTTCGATATACCATCCGCCTGGGCCTTGAAACCCATGATTGAAAACACGCACATAAGGCATATCTTCATTTTCTGGTGATGGGAGAAAACGAATTACAGCATAACCGCTTCCAGATTTATCCAATTCTGCTTTCCAGAATCTTTCATCTTCACGACTGAAATTGTTTTTGGGGTTGTTGATTTTCTCAATCGATTGATTGAGTCTTTCTAAATCGGCCGACCGATTCTTCTTGAGTGATGCAAATGAACTTGCCATCTTATTCTCCGTGTTTCTGGTTATCCACTTTACACATAATATAAATCTACTTGTTTTTTCAGTATGTCAACGTATTTCTGCTTATTCAAATTCAAAAAAGGAGCATAATTATTAACCATACTATATAGTTCCGGCCAAATGACCGATTCCTCAATCTTCTCATTGAACGTTGAGGAAAAGTTCAGTATCGAATCCAGAATAATAAAGGATTCTACTGACACATCTTCACCAAATACATGATGAAGCATAGGTGGATGTTGACCATCCACTACATCAAAAATGGAATTGAAACTCTCGTTTTCTTCAAACAAAGAACCAATCTCATTTTCAAATACATAAGGAAGACTTTGTATCCTCGCCTTCCAAGCAATGTAATTTTCTCTACCTTCTGGTGAGGTTACATTACCTACCCACAAATCTTTTGTTTTCACAAAATTGGAAACAAGAAATTTTGTAAGGTCTTCTTCTTTATAAATTTTTGATAAACGAACAAAATGATGCTTATCTCTTCTCTTATCGAAAGAAGATTCATTTGCTCGTACCTTACCGTTGAACTTAAAGTAATCATAGTTCGTTTTGTTGAAGTGCTGTTTCAACGATAAGTATTTTTGGTACACTTCAAAGGGTCGCACTTTTGGTATCATATGGGAAGTTTGGATGTCTTAGGCATAAAATTTAATGCTTCCGCTTCTTCCCTTAGTTTGTTTTTAGTTTTGATATTAATTAAACCAGCTACTGTTTCCGACTCAAGACCATTTTCATCAGCATGATACATTATAGCATCAAGGAAACTCATCTTAGTCGTATCAACAATTTTATTGATTTCATCATTATATCGTTCAGAAGTAAACATATTAAGTAATTCTACCATATTATAGTTCCATTGTCAAGTTAAATCGTATTATCATTACCACCATTACTTACAGCTTCGCCTTCTTTCTGTTCTGGATCATCTTTATCCTTGAACCAATAATCAGTTGCCTTAGCAAGGACGGCCACATAAGCACCCACCATGATATTCACCAAATCTCTCGACTCGGCTGGCAATGAACCATAAAATAGTAACCATATTAAAAACAAAAAAGTTATAACTATAATCATCGACAAGACATATCTTGCCATCCAATTCAGTTTCTTCCTTGTTTCGATTTTCTCATAACGTAATGCTTCCATTGGATTTTGCTCCCATAATTTTTCTTCTTGATCTTCAATCATTTCATCGGGAGTATTAATTTTACCATCCCCCAATCTTTTATGAACTTTGTTTGCCATATTCCTATCCAAAAAAATGTGTAGCGGGGAATCTTCTGTTACGAGGCGATTCCCCAAACCCTACAGATTAATTATGCCGCTAGAGCAACCCGCGCTGGGGAATAATCTGAATTATTAGCTGCGAAAAAGTTTGCATCTAATTTAGTTGATTGTAGTCAATCACCCAATTCGTTCTCTTCAATACCTTCATTAGCAATCGAAATCCTTGTCAGCCCCATCAACGGAAGTCAAATCCAAAGTATAAAATACCATAAACAATAACCAAAGCAACCAATGTAATTATTGCTAGGTATGCTGCTATTCTTTCCATAACTTCCTTTGGTGGAGCTGGCCGGAATCGAACCGGCGTCTTACTTAACTATTCTCTTGAGTCATCAAACAAATTCTTTATGTTCTTTGTGATATTTATATCATACCATGTTGAAAACAAATTGTCAAGACATTTTAAAGTGGTAAGCATCACAAACATCTTTTAGTTTATGTATGTAATCTAGGGGATTAAACACTCTCCAATCAACCAATACATCAGTATCCATTAGTGGATTGTATTTGTTCTCATCGAACCTTATCAACATACAAAGAACCACTTTCTTAGGAATGACACCATACATTTCATATATCATTCTTGAGTAAGCTGTTCCTTGTAGAATATAAGATAGAATATATTCTTCTTTCTTAATGTAGGTAGCGGTCTTCCAATCGATAACCGCTAATTCACCTTCGTATTCAGCAATCAAATCTGTTGTTCCTGCTGTCTTCAAAGCATCAGACCACAATGGTAATTCGATACCACGAATGTTGTCTATCTTTTCATCTATTTGTGGGATAGCAAGTTTGACAAGTTCAATGTGTTCTGGTGCTACACCCTGTAGATAATCCTCTTCACCTCTCAAATATTTTTCGATTACATTGTGAATTTTAGTTCCACGAATAGATGCTTTGGTGGAAATTCTCTGTGCTTTTTCGTGGCCAACCCTATTTCTCCAAGCTTGAATTCCAGGCTTAGAAACTATTTCATAAAGAAGGTTCGTGATAGATGGATACGTTCCATTAGGAGCATGATACACCCTACCATTAGAACCCGAATTATCTTGTTCTATTAGGTCTTTTCGATTCTCAAAAAGATCATAACTAAATTTTTTCATAAACTAACGTATATCAATAGTATTTCTTGGATTTAATTTTTTTATTTCTCTCAATCGATCTCTAAATCCATCATCGATTCTTCGACCAGCATGATGCCAAGGGTCACCAATATGACTTTTGCCGAATACATGACTCACACTTGTTTTAGAACAACTTGGGCAGGGTTCTTCGGTGGGTTTATTTCTGTCAACAATTTTCATGTTCTCTTCAAATACATGCTCACAAGAAGAGCACTTGTAATCATAATATGGCATATTATTTTCCTGTTATTGTTTTTATCTAATACATTATATAGTAACTAGATTAATTGTGAATAAATGGAGTTGTTAATATATTCATTCCAGCAAGTGTAGGGTATCCGTAATTGTAATACGAACTAGGTACTTCTAAAGCAACTTTTTTGATAGTTGGCATTATTGTTTCCACTATAACTTTATTTTCGATAACAATTTTTCGTGTTTCCATTACACAATCTGGACACTCGCCAGTTGTAGTGTCAACCCAACATCCTACTATAGCATGGCAGACTTCTTCTGTAATGATTTCTGTTCTTGTCTCTGCAGCAGAAGCTGAACATAGTAATGCTAAAAAACTTGTTGTCAATAGTAACTTTTTCATTTTCAATCTCTATTAAAATTAAACATTTCTCACTTTTCATATACTATTATACAGAAAAGTGAGATGTTTGTCAAGTCAATTCGTCAAAAAATCAATGTTTTCTATAAAAAATATGTCTGTCGATAGAAGCCATAATCTTTTTTTGCTTACTCCACTTTGGATATGTTTCCATCCAATTAGCGTGATAATGAGTAGCACCATCTGTTATGTCTATCAACTTATCTTCATAATGACTATCTAGAACTTTTACTGCAAGTGCTTGTGCAGAATTCCATGTTCTACCTTCGTTTGGAATATCCAAACGGCCATCACAATACCACGAAAATTGACATCTATCTCTCACAGGAACATGATCATTTAACTTAGAACTATAATAATGAATGCCTTCTTGAACTACACCACAAATGGTATTAGGGTAACTTTTGTTGAGTTTACGATTAATCGTAACGTTTGCTACTGCTAGTTTCCCTGCTGTACTCTCCACACCCGCTTCAAAATAAATATTTTTTGCTAGACAATCTACGTCTTTCAATGAATATCTGTTTTGTGGTTCGGGGGTTTGATAATAGTATTTTAACGACACATTCGCAACCTTTTGATTGAGAATTCTTTCTATCTCTTCAGGTTTCCATATCTGAGATGGCGCGTTACTATTAATAGGTGAAGTAGTATACCATAGTGTAGCAAATAAAGCAAGGAACACCCTTACTATTTTTACCATACTTGTATCCTTTTTTGGTTATTCAATCAGTTCAATAAAATACATGAAAAATCAATCTCAACCAAACTTGTAGTTATATTTATATACTTTTAATCTTCTACAACTACTTTTTTCTTTGATTTTTTCTTAGGTTTTGATTCAACTTCCGCCACTACATCCTCCATTTCTTCGACTTCGGGGAGCAACTCTGGCCATACATCTCTGACCAATTTGTAAGACAATCCCTTGTAAGACAGATTTTGGTCTTTGACAGCTATCAACAATTTAGCATCTTTTGGGTCAACTCTTTCCAACAATTGAACAAACATTGATTCCCGCTTAAGCATAGAAAGGTCATGTCCACCACCCTTGACAAAGTAATCTAATTTTTTCACCTCAAAATGTAAAGCACCATCAACAGAATCCGCTTCCTGACTTGGTGTATATGGTGGTGAACCTTTCGGAATGTGCCACTTAACATCTGGATGAAAGTTCAATTGTAACAATGCTTGAGTTGCATAGTTAGCTCTATTCTTGAGGATATCTCTTTTCTCTTCTCTTGTTTTAGCTTCATCAACCATTTCAAGAGTTTCGATAACATTATGTTCAGCCATATTATACTTCTCCTATAAATTGCTTATCTGTCATTGCAACAGTTTTTTTGATTTTTGGAACATATTCCTGTGATGTTCCATATTTCGTTTCGTTCATGTTCTTTGTCCACACAGCATTAATATCTGGATAGAATACCCCTACAGACCTCTTAGGAGTTCCGTCAGCGTAATATGCCATCGCAACACATCTAGGAACTACTTTATGTTCTTCATCTTGGCCCGAAAACATGGAAATCCAATCTCCTGTTTTCAGATAATATTCCATATAGCGAATATATGCTTTCTTGGAAGCCGAGGAAATTTCCGAGGTTCTACGTTCCTTATCTGTAGCACTTCTACTTCTTGCTTGACCATTGAGAGCAGCAACCATCTCTTTATTGTGTTTTATCCATGCTTTGATGTTCTTGAAAGAATATGTGTCATCATCTGGTAAACTCATTACCATTTTGCTGACATTTTTATATTCGGAAGGAGCTCTCTTTGCTCTCATGAGCTTCATTCTCTCACGAAGCGCCTCTCGCTGTTCCTCAGTAATCTTACGAGTACGTTTAACCTTCATAGGTTTTCTTTCTACTTTCACTTTCTTTGTCATAATCATTTTTTTTGTTTAGAATATTCAATGTTTGATTTGATAGTATCTAACATCATTTCCCATTGCTTAGCAGTAGTATCAATGTCATAGTGCATATCAAAATATTGTTTCTGGAATCCAAGACCAGCCTGAACTGGGCCTTGCCAAAAACTGTCAATTGCATCCTTCAGAACATAGGAAAACTTCCTAGCGTGTTCAGTCTTGTCTTGAACATATCCATACATCCAAGCAAAGTTAGCACACGTTTCTGGTAAGACTGCAAGGTTCGGGCAGACAACTACACAACCAGCACTCATCGCTTCAATCACCGAAATACACGCTGTCTCTTGGTATATGTTCGGATATGCTAAAATGTGTGTTTGTTGTAATGCTGCTCGAATTTCATCGTTGGATACTGTGCCATGATAATTGACATTCGGTGTATCCAAACAAGCATCATATAAAGGTTGATATTCAGAATCCTTTTCTTCCCACCCATAAAGCTTAAAACTTGAATATATATCCAATTCTACATTCTCTAATTTCATTGCACGAAATGCTCCAATCAACAAATCCAATCCACGATGTGGAGTAGAAATATATGCTAATCTTATTGGGCCGTCTTTGGGTTTCGTGTGAACTGGAATGGGAGTAATGGCGTTTTTAAGAACGACACTTTTCTCATATTCTACTCCAAGATCAAGATGATATTTTTCAAGAGACCAATCGGAAGGAAATACAAATCGTTCAAACTTGTCTCTGTAAGATTTTTCTTTTAGGAATTGAACTTCGGGGTCTTTAGATGTGTCCTGAAACCATAGGATTTTTGGCTTGTCTTCATAATCACGAACTCTTGAAAGAATGATTTGAAAGTAGTTCCAGAGGTCTTCAGGCACTCTCTCCTTGACTCTTTCATAAACTAGTTCACTACCGCCCTTTGCGTTCTTTGAAGCAATAACCACATCATTAGTAGAAGGAAGTGGTGGTAAACCTTTTTCTTTTCTTTCTCTGATCTCTTTTATCTTAGAGTCATCGAATTTCATCATGCTCATAATTTTCTCATTTCATTTATATAATATAAGTATAACAACTCCTGACAACATTGTCAAGTTTTTTATTAAAATAGAGTTCCTTGAAATTTTCCACTCAATCGATATAGAAGATGTCCACGATGAAATACTTCTACATCAGTTCCAGTTTCTTGAACTCTTTCTGCTTCTTGATCTGCTTCTGTTTTAGAATATTTCTGGATTTGTTTGTTGCTTGTTTCGATTAAATATGGGTAGTTAGATGTCGTTTGGGGTAACATAACTTTCCTAGTTAGAGTAACCCTGTCTTACAAATATAATATGAATCTATAATATCTGAAACAGGATTAGTAATTTTGATTGACTTTGGTGATAGACGGCTTTGTAAATCAATATTAGTTTCTTCTAAAAATGTTTCATACATCAATTCTTTATTAGCATTTCCTTTTCCTGTAGCAAATTTTTTAATTACTGTAGGTGGAATCGTAGTAAAAAGAAATCCACTTTGTTTGAGTTGTTGTTTGAGTATTCCAGTATTCTCTCCAATATTGAAAACTCTTCCTGTCGCAGCAAAAGCATAATCTTCCAAGTAAACGTGTTTCGCTCTACCATTGAACCAGCGAATACACTCAATTGCCCATTCTGCAAGTCTTACATATCTTTCTATCTCATCTGAGTATTTAGGATAATCATAAGCTCTAAAATTACCAAAAGATTCGTGAGATCGATTCTTCTTAATGAAATGAAACTTACAATTTTCAAATTTCAACATACCATCAACAAGTTTTCCTACACAAACAGCTGGTGAAGTCAATGAATAATCTATTCCTGCGACATATTCACATATCTTCTTCATCGTAATACGGCTCCATCAATATGCCACAGAATATACAATGTCTAGCAGTATCTTCTCTGGTTTCTCCCCTCAATTCACTAATATCAAATGTTACTGAATATAAAGCACCACAAGCGGTACAATCCTCATCTATTTCTACTACGTCTTCCATTTCGCTCCAAATTAATAAGTTACATTATGATTCTATATATCTACAATCTCACACCCCCCATCAGCAGAGCAAGCAAGTTCCTGAGAACCAGCTGTAAAATCTTGTTGTTCAAATTCAGACAGTTCTGACCAATTGACATTTTCGGGAATCGACTTTAACATTTCATCATATTCTTTTTTAGTACAATCTTGGTAAGGTGCTTGACGATATGTGTGGTCGCTAAATGGAAGAAAAGAAATTCCACTAATATCATCAAAGTTATTCCATACCCA
>DKPS01000202.1:9754-13768 GCA_002471345.1 Saprospiraceae bacterium UBA7328 | reverse complement strand
TTGTAAAATATCAATATTTGTTACTGTAGACTTACCAAAAAATAAGACGATCTAAAAATCAACTAAATTAGATTGTTATGAAGCGAAGTAAATTTACAGAGAGCCAAATAATAAGGGCATTAAAGGAAAATGAAGGAGGTAGAACGGTAGAGGAGATCAGTCGAGAATTAGGGATCAATAAGGGTACCTTTTACAATTGGCGGAAGAAATATGGCGGTATGGATGTGAGTCATTTGAAGCGTCTTAAAGAGTTGGAAGAAGAAAACCGTAAGCTAAAGAGAATGTATGCAGATCAAGCTTTACAATTGGAGATGGCCAAAGATGTGATCTCAAAAAAGTGGTAGAGCCTTCTTTGAAAAAGCAAGTGATTGAGTATTTGAATGATAGCTATGAAGTTGGAATTTCAAAATGTACTAGTGTAATGAGAATAAGTAGGAGCATTTGGTATTATACCAGTAGAGTAGATGATTCAGAATTGGCTGAAGCATTAATGCGACTAGCAGATATGCATCCAACAAGAGGTTTTGACAACTACTACAATCGACTAAGAAAAGAAGGCTATAAATGGTCAAGAAACAAGGTGTTGAGGGTTTACAGAAGCCTAGGGTTAGTCAGGTGCCCCAAAAGGCGGAAGAGGCTGCCAGAGAGCCTAAGGAAGCCTCTAGACCAGCAGAGTCAATGTAATGAAGTGTGGAGTATGGATTTTATGAGTGATTCATTATCAGATGGTAGAACACTAAGGGTATTGAATATAATGGATTACTGTAACCGAGAGAGTTTATTGAACAAGGGGAGTATAAGCTACCCAAGTAAAAGAGTGCTGAGAGAACTAGATCATCTAATAGAGATCTATGGAAAGCCGAAATATATGAGAACAGATAACGGGCCTGAGTTCAGGTCTGTAGACTACCAAAGCTGGATGAAACAAAACCAGATACAGCCAGTATATACAGAGCCAGGGAATCCTATGCAAAATGGATATATAGAAAGGTTGAATAGAACATTTAGAGAAGATGTGTTGGATGCATATGAGTTTGATTCTGTAAGCCAATTCAATATTATAGCAGAAAAATGGCAAGAGGATTATAACAATAACCATCCACATAAATCACTAGAAAATAAAAGCCCAAGGGAGTATGCTCAAAGGAGCAAGTCCCATGTGGGGCAAGCCCCACATGGGGAAGAACTAAATTCAATTATTTAAATTAAAGACTGTCTTAAGAATAGGTAGTCTACAAAATTAGTGGCTCGTAAATAATGTTTAAAGAAAGTCTTGACTTGTGCTTGAGTTAAACCTTGAAGACCAATCTGATATCAATTAACATTTTGTGCATTTATTATGATGAATAATTTTCAATTTCCCAAAATTGAATGGCTCTGAGGGATATTGCAAAAGTTGACAATTTTGTTCTTTTAAATTCAATTGAGATTTATTGCTGACGAAGAGTTTTTTTGATTCTTGATTTTTTATATATCTGCTTTGAATTTAGGTTTTAGAACAGAAGCTGAAATTATTGTCACGAGAATAATATTCTTATCAGTGAGAGTACAGCATTAGAATTGGATTAAGAATTTTTTTTGGAGGTACTAGAAATTTAAAGTACTCTATGCCCTATAAACGTTTTTTATTAGTCTGATTTTCCTTCTGCACCATATCATTTATAGCATCCCACAGTAAA
Organism: Saprospiraceae bacterium UBA7328; assembly: GCA_002471345.1. Lineage (GTDB taxonomy): Bacteria > Bacteroidota > Bacteroidia > Chitinophagales > Saprospiraceae > UBA7328. The sequence goes on along the minus strand of DKPS01000202.1, from coordinate 12,089 downwards.
ATTCGTTTTTTCAATGACTGCTTCGCGACGATAAGAGTGTCATGCCATTTCTGATCGTTATTATCGCAAAGTTCAGAGACCATTTGAAGAGATAAAGGTCCGTGTTCATCGCCATCTAATTCTATATGACGCTCAAGATAATATACCAATTTGTTGTATTTCTTATTTCCAGAATCTGAATTTTTGAGAATTTCAATGAACATATCTGGAATAACATTTTCACGGCCGAATGTAAAAGCAGAAGCAACTAAATGTGGTTTGTTGGTTTCAATAATTGAAAAGGAGAACTTCACAAATTCAGCTATTCTTAAGTCAATCTTGATTTCGTTTAAAGAATATGTTATTGGATTGCCTAATTCTATAAGTTTAACAAATTTGTTAATATGATCTGTATTTGCCTCTACTTGTTCCATTGCATCGAGATACATTTCAAAATGACTTTTAACTTCTCCGATTTCATTAATGTCACTTTCTTCTCCAAGGACAATTTCATTTATAAATCTGGATATAGTAGCATTTTTTGGAGGAGTCCAAGGGGTTTGAACATTAGTAAGATTTATTTGAAGATTCTTTAAAAGTGACATAAAATCCCAAACAGCAAAAACATGATTTTCCATGAAAACTTTTATGTCATGGACCGTCTTTAAATTGTCATAAAGTTTGTGATTTTGTAATTGATGCCTTAACTCAGAAATTTCATTCTCTATATGATGTTGTCTATTCATTCTAATCTCATTGCATTAAATTGATCGTATTAATAGAAAAGGTCTTTTTGATCGGAATGTTTAACAAATTTCATTTTATGATTTCAATGAGTTATCAGTATTAAAAAGGACTAATCCTGAAAATGATCATTTCCTTTAAGCAAGGTTTGCTAAAAAATATTCTGCTTTCTTGAAATGTAAATCCTTTTTATCTTCTGTCATGCGGTCCAATGTTTTAATAAGCATTGAAAGTCTTGGATTGTTGTTTAAGCTTTCTCGATGCAGATTCATAAACCTCCAGAATAATCCATTCCAGATCTCTTCCCATTCACCTCTAGGGAAATTACTCATTTTCTTTATGTAATTAGATCCACTTATATAAGGCTTTGTTGCAAAACTTCCCCCATCAGCAAATTGGCTCATGCCATACACATTAGGTACCATCACCCAGTCATAAGAATCAATGAACATCTCCATAAACCATCGAAAGACTTCGTCTGGGTGGAATTCGCATAAGAGCATGAAATTTCCAAGTATCATTAGCCTCTCAATATGGTGGCAGTATCCTGATTTTATCAGTTGATTAATTACATTGTCTACGGGTAGAATGCCTGTTTCACCAGTATAAAAAGAGGAAGGTATTTTACGTTTAAAATTCCAATGATTCTGTGATCTGGCGGATAACCCATTCAATTCATACATGCCCCTTATAAATTCTCTCCATCCTATAATCTGTCTTATAAATCCTTCAGTAGAGTTTATCGGAATGTCATTCTTTTCGGCATACGCTAAAGCAGTATTCACTATATATTGAGGAGTAATAAGACCTACATTTATAAGTGGAGAAAGTAAACTGTGATTAAGAATATTTTCATTCTTAACCATTGCATCTTCATATGGTCCAAAGTCATGAAACCTTCTGTCCAGAAATTGCTCAAACCAATTCTTTGCTTCATAGTAGTCTATTGGATATAATCTTTGTTCTTCAATTTTTCCTGGGTTATCTGGAAAATACTCCTCTACATATGAAATAGCTTCTAACCAGTATTTGGATAAAGTAGGAAAATCTACATGTGGGGCTTGTTTGTTTTTAGGATATTTTTTTCTGTTTTCTCCATCGTAGGACCATTTGTCTCCTACCGGTGTTGAATCATCGTTGAGCAAGATGTTGAGGCGTTTCCTTTGTTGTTTGTAGAAAGTTGAATGAAAAAAGAATTTTTTGTCTGCTCTGAAAAAAGAAGCATTGTCCTTTTTGTTATTCAGGAAAAGTTGATTGGAGTAAAATTTCAGGTTGATTCCTTCAGAAAATTGGTCGAGCCTCTGTTCTAGCCTGATGTCTGAGGGGGACACAATATGAATGGTCTCTGTATTTCTGAGATCATTAAGAAATACTTTGATGTCAGAATTGGGGCTTTTAGATTCAATATAATGGACATTAAGACCTTTTTTATTCAAGTATATCTCGTATTTCTTCATACTAGCACGATGAAATGCTATTTTCTGTTTGTGAAATTTATAATTTTTAAAAAACAAGAATTCTTCAATGATATGGATTGGAAATCCATTTTCTAAAAGAGGACTTTCAGCGAATAGTTGATGAGGAAAAATGAGATTAATTTCTTTTGACATTT
>DKPS01000202.1:0-9431 GCA_002471345.1 Saprospiraceae bacterium UBA7328 | reverse complement strand
TTTTGACATTTCTTTTGTTTTTTCTGCATTTCTTGCTGCAAAATTTTACTTCCACCCAATTTCTTTCCCATTTCTTGCGCCATGAAAAAGGCTTTTCACATACATTGCAAATTTTAAACAACTGTTTTCTTCTATGCATTGAAATCAGGTATCTCTTCAAGCTTGACATAAGGAAATGTTGCAATTTTTTCTATTGAGTAGTAACTACTCAGTCCTGATATTCCCACAGCTCCGTAATGATCTAATTCCAAAGATCCTTGTTCATCCAACCATCTTTCTTCTAATTGTATCAATATCACCTCTCCAATAATTAAAATACATCCATTAGGTAGGTCAATACTCTTAAGATAACGCATTCCTATTTTGACCGGACTCTCTTTTACAAATGGTGCAAAAAAGTCATTGATATTTTCCCTTTCTAAATTCATTATGTCAAATTCAGAGTCGGACTTCTCAAGTTTGGCTGACGTATAATGTGCCTTTTTAATGAAGGGTCGAGCGATATGATTAATTGTATAATATTTTGTTTCCAGTATGTTGGAGTAGGTATCCTTCAAGAGAGGTAACTGTGGGCGTGAAATCATACCTAATTGCGCTGGGCTAGAACCCAAATGAACTATTGATGAAAATATAGCTAAGTTGTCCTCCTTCTGATTTGACTTTGTTCCTATTAAGTTTGCGGGTTTTATTCCAGTGATAGAATTAATTAGATTAATCCGATAATTCTTATCCAGCTTGTCTATTTCGTTTTCTTTAAATATCATATTTGTTAGATCTTTAAATTTACTCTATCATTTTAGGTTACTCTTAATTGTTCTTTCTTTGTCTAAATAGATTCTTTCTTCTATTGTTCAGTACTCTACTAAAGATCTTATGAACAGATTTGAAAATTCAATTCGGCTTTAGCTTAAACATTTTGCGCGGTTTAATTCAGGTTGAGATAGATGTATTTTACACAGAGGGCAGTAATGTCACCTAGTAGGCATCAAGAGTTGATGGTGTAGTTTGCTACCACATTGTAAAATCTATTGCTTGTAGACTTTATACCATTGAACTTGAGTTCTTTTGCTCAGATTTGAGGATTGATAATTTTTAGGTGATATTCCTATTAAATTGATTATGTTTTTTGATTCGGCTATTTCTTTTCCTTAGTACTTTCTTTTGCTCTATTAGGACATGATGGCGAATGAGAGCAATTGTTTACGGTCGTTTATGGCTACTTTTTAGAATAGACAGGACAGTGATCTATGTCAGATTTCTTACCCTCAAATTCTATTTGATATACTCAAATCGCCTTGCTTTCACGCCTGACGCCTTTTATAGATAGAGAGTATTTAGTATCAGGTAGAACACAATTTTAAAACTCATTCATTTTATCCACCTCCAGTTTGACCTCATCATTTTTGACCTTTTTAGAAAAGTGGATTAAGTTGTTTCAAATTATATTTAGGTCATGATTACGGGAACAATACCGCTCTATGGAAAAGTCTTTGCCCAATGTGTGAAGAATACTGAGCCAAAGGAGATTGCGGCGACAATGATTGATGATGCCTGCTTAGCTTATGTTAGGGAGGGAGAACAAGATTTATTTTCACCTACTGAAAAGGTACCGATGAAAAATCGTGAAAGTATTTTGATGAAGTGTGGGAACTACATCAATAAAGTTCAAAATGCTTCAGCTGAATCACCTTTTAAAAGTATGGTTTTTCATTTAGATCCAACTTTAATACAACGAGCATTCGAAGGGAAAGAAATGAGCTTTCTCAAATTGGATGAGTCTCAGAAAAAACCAATGTAATCTCTCAAGTATACTCAAAATATTCAGATAGACAATTTGGTGAATTCGATGTACATCTACTTTGAATACCCAGAATTAATCACTGAAGAACTGATGGGTTTGAAATTACAGGAGTTGATTTATGTGATATCTGATTTTGGACATAATAAAGAAGCACTTGGTCTACTTGAATCTCTGTATAGGCCAATGAAAACGGCATTTGAAAAAGTTGTAGAGGCTAATATTTTTAATAATCTCAGTATTCAAGACCTAGCTCACCTTACAGCTCGAAGTGAAAGTACTTTTAAAAGAGAATTTAGAAAATTGTATGATCATTCTCCAGCTAAATACATTAAGCAAAAGCGACTGGAGAAAGCTCCCCATTTATTAAAAACTTCGGATCAATCAATAAGTCAAACTGCCTGGGATTGTGGCTTTGAAAATGCAGCCCATTTTAGTACTTCTTTTTTATCTCACTTCCATGTTACACCAAAAGAGTTCAGAATGACCTAAATAGAAAAGTTATTGACCTTAATCAAAAAGGACTTTCCTCTCATTCACCTCAACTTTGGTTAGAAATAATTTAGGAATCAAATTAAACATTATGGCAAAGTTGAAATCATTACAAACAGATATCCGTGTTAATGCAAATCGAGAAAAAATTTGGGAGGTCTTATTCAATCAATTTAGCGAGATAAATATTTATCATCCTGGAACCACCGATTCTAGGTTAACCAAAGGGAAAAATGGCGAAATAGGTTGCCAAAGGGTTTGTCAATTTGGATCTAAGATGTCTATCACTGAAAATGTATTGGAAGCCATACCTCTTGAAAAGTTAGCAATAGATGCAAATGGGTTTCCTGGAGTTAAAGATATTATGGCAACTTTTAGTTTAAGACAACTCGGCGCAGAGTCTACAGAAGTTGCTATAACATTTAGATATAGGACAATACCAGCAATATTGGCAATGTTCATGTTAAGATCTATGAAGAAAAATTTACACCAAGTTTTGGTAGGCTTAAAATTCTATGTTGAAACTGGTAGACAATTAGAAAAGGAAAATTTTAAAAGTATCTATTCAGAATTTCTTGAATTGGATGCAGGAAAAGCGTTTGCCTAAATCTCTGTCAATTATTTGGACCTGATGAGCTATTGACTATTTACAGTATAAGTGATCCATTAAAACTAGATGATGTTTATAGAATATTAATAAATGAAAGCATTTTTCACCTTGTATGTATTAGCCAGTGTTATTTAGGATCGCTTTTATTTAATGGAATCATTTAATTCTATGTCAATAAGTTCAATTGCATTTATAATTCTGGGTTTAATGAGGTCTTCTTTGTATCGTTTCTCTACGATTGTTCTATTTAATACAATTTTGGTTAAAGTAACTAACTCATCGTCTACGGCCATTGCTTTCAAATCAAAATTTAGTCCTTGGTATTCTTGAGCTATAGTGTCTTTAATGTCTATGAATCCAAACTGAGGGTCCATATATTTCATGGCTGTATTAGAAAAATCTGTCATAGTATTGGCATACCTTTCCTCTATAGACAGACTGTTATAAATGAAGGTTTCATAATTTGCCAAAGCCCTAGTAAGTGAATTTGATTGGATTAAGTTCAGATTGCCAGATCCTTTCATCTCATTATAAGTAGGCATTGAGGGGTTAAATGTATGAGCATATCCACAGCGTTCAATAGCTAAAATAACTTGTACAGAGTCAATCTTTTTTGGTATCTCCTCAAAATATTCAAGTAGCTGAGAAGAATATCGTTTTCTATCTTCCAGAAATTGATCCGTAATATCTAATCGCATCAAATCATTTTGCAACTCTGATTTAAGATTTGTAAGAAGCTCGATTTTGAGGGATTCAGATTTTTGTTTTACGTTCCAATTGTTAAGTTGAAGGGCTATCAAAATCCCTATAACCACTAAGGCAATTTCTCCAATAGCATATATTAAATACTTGGTGAATTTGTTTCATTAAGTAATCCTTGCCTAATATTTCTGAAGAATTTTATCATTGGTTAGTGATTAAAGAAACTGAATGTTGATCAACTTATACAAACATGGCAGTATGGAAGGTTTAAGTTTCGATAGTTAGTCTTATAATTTATCATTATTAGTGTTACATTATTTACTTCCAGTTTCAATATACTACTTACCTAAGTCTGCTTCAGTCTGATTTTTAAAAATATATCCAAAATGATAATCTCCATTCTAAAAGCCGGTTACCCGTTCGAATAGCCTTATCTGACTTTTGTTTTAAATAAAAGCTGATAACAAAAGATAAAACGAACGAGTAACCATTTTACTAAGCTTCAACCAGCATTGGTAGCACGAGCAAGGCGAGCACATCTGTAGTAAAATGAATAATCATTAGTAATCCCAAATTCCTTTTTGAAATGTACAAGATCATGAAAAGTGCTCCTGCAAAAAATACAAAGATCAGATGCCCTAAACCCCAATCAAGATGAGCCAACATAAAAATGAGTACAGGTATAATTGCGGCAATCCATTTAGACTTTGTAAGCTCTAATATTCGCTCATAGGCATAGCTGCGGTAAAGCACTTCTTCTACTATAGCAGCTCTGATTACTATCAATAAAAGAAATGGCAATGGTTGGCTTGCAATGAGTTGTCCAATCTCCTGATTGAGTGGAAGCCCCAAAGCCTGAACTCCTGTCATTATCACCCCAAATAAAATGAAAAGTACAACTCCAAGGCCTGTTCCTCTGAAGACTGTTTTAATGGTTAGCTGTTTCCATCCAATAGAAACAACAGTCCGTTTTTCTACGAAATATATCCACAACATGATTATAAGAAACAAGAACCAGAAGGCGATTTCGTGGATTATCAATCCTTTAGGGAGAAATCTAAAGAGAAAAGGGAGTCCTAGAAACATCAGTAATCCAATAAGCTTTTTTATGTTCATTGTGTAAATTGTTTGTTTGGGACAAATAACCTATGAAGTCATAATATTGCGAAGTGAATGTGTTCATCAAAACCTGAATGATCATTAAATTCATACCGAATGATCACACCTTTTATAAGCTGCTATGAAACCAATGCTTAAATCTTGTAGATTTATATCTGCTGATGGTCTCGTTAAGGCCATCACTTTGCTGGCCAATAGTTACAAGAAGTCGATGATTAGAGAGTTTCTTAATTTGAGAGATTACTTGGCGATTAACTAGAATTCTTCTGTTCAATCTAAAGAAATTACTTCCAAGTAGATTTTCAAGTTCAGAAAGATTGTATTGGGTAATCCATTTTTTACCAGATGTATCCACAAGAAACGCAATCTTGGACTCACTGATGAAGTATGAAATATTCTTGTGGTCGTGGTTGACGATTCCTTTTGAATTTTTAATTGCTATAAAATTCTGCAAATCATTTTCTATGCTTTTGTTGTTTTTCGATCGGAATAAGAATTCACCGTCACTCCACCAGGACTTCCAAATTTGACTACCGGCATAAAAGATCACAATTAGTAAACTTAGACCACATGTAGCAAAGAGCCCTTGAAGAAAATTTGATAAGACAAATTTCAAGATGTTCAGGTAGATCAAGAACGGATAAAAAAGTATGTAGATAACAGAAGTTACTGTAATAGAAGCTATGGTCAACTCAAGGGGAAGAAATTGAGTGATCTTATTAGAATTGATCTTTGACTGAAGTATATATTCCAAGATGAACCTATTCCCAAACCATAAAGACAAACTTCCAAAGATGGTTATCCACATATGGCTGCTAGACAAAATAGTAGAGTCGAGCCTTCATAATGTACAAATAATGAAAATATAGACACCAAAATAATGAAAACTGTTTCTATCAAATAGACAGCTCCATTATTTGGCCATACTTCAGTTTTTTGATTTGCTGGAGCTTCAGGCATACTACAAAGATACCTTGAGACCTAGGCTTCCCAAGTATGTAGGGCAACTTTATGTGAATATTGTCATACAGCATTTTCACACTCTTGCTTCTGTAGAAATCTATTATACCAATCACTAATTAGGTTAAATGTGACGAGGACTCCTACAAATAAAACAGTCAATATGGAGAGTGTGTTTTTATCTTCAAAGGATTTTGACGTCGAGATAGGGTGGTTGGCATTGAACTCTATTAATATCTATGATTTTTCAGATTTATCATTCGTTCCAAGTAGCTTATAAGAGTATTGTCCTATATCATTTTTCATCACCCTTTTTTATATATCCATTCATCGAAAAAGGCATTCAAGTTTCTGTTAGAAGATTTTTCCATTGTTTCTTGAAAGTCAGAAGTAATAACTGATTTTCCAAAAAACTTTTTACTGTAGGACTTAATCCCATCCCAAAATTCTTCATCACCTAGTTCCTGCCTGAGCAGATGTAATACATATGCGCCTTTGTAATACACGATGTTTCGATCATCTCTCGATGGATTGTCCCAGTTAGGAAAAACTAATGGTTTGTCTTTTCCTCTTTTAATAATATCATCATAAATGCCTTTATAAATGGATATGTCCGATTCATATTTTTCCTTTCCAAACTTGTATTCACTGAATGCCGTAGACATAAAGGTTGCAAAAGCTTCGTTAAGCCAAAAATGCTCAAAACTCCTACATGTAATCATGTTCCCCCACCACTGATGTGCTAACTCGTGTGAAGTAAGGTGAATCTCAGAGCTGTCCTTCAGTACAAACGAAGCATAGGAATTTTTGAGAACTGAGAAACCAGACATCTCCTGATAATGATCTCCAATAAGAATTTGTGAATAAGACTGCTGAATATATTTTACTCCTGACTTTTCTTCAAAAAAATGAAGAATATTTCCCGTCTCTTCAAAAACTTTTTTCAATGGGTCATTGCTGTTTGTGTGAGAAAGATAGTTGAGTTGAATATTCTTGTATTTTTCACTTTCTTCTTTAAAATTACCGATAGCAAAGCCATAAGTGTATGATGGCGTTTCATATTTCTGAGACCATTTAAAAAGTGTTTTTCTTTCCTTTTTCTCAACTCCAATCAATTCACCATTGGCAATGCATTTCAATCCATTAGGAATCAGAAGGTTAAGATTCAATGTTGCTTTGTCACTTGGCTTGTCATTACAAATCATCCATTGACTAGTGAAATAGACAGTGTAAGCTTGATCAAGTTTTGAATTGAATAAGAGTCCTTTTGTAGGACTTCCATGATATTTAATTGTGATTTCGTTTTCTCTTTTTTCTCTCTTTGATAGTTCTATGATTAGTAAATCATCATTTTTTCTAAACCCAACAACATTTTTCCCAGCAACACTGTCAATTTGGAGACTTCCAGAATTGAGAACAATTGAATTTGCATTTGGAGAAATTTGAAAATTTATAGTCACAGTACCTTTAATGTAACTTTCGTGAATTTCAGGTTCAATATTTAAATGATAGCTTATTACGTCAAGTTCATATTCCTTTTGGTTGGCTCCACATATACTGCTCATCAGAAAGCAGCACAAATAAGTAAGAATAATTTTGATTTTGTATTGATGCATTTTTATAGAATAGTGTACTAATGAGAGTTAGGTTGAGTAATTTGAAGTAGAGCCCCCAAATGCTTGCCTCGGATTTATATGCAATGTAGAGTTTAAGTTACCATTTATAATTGTTCACACCTCCTGATTCATTATTTGTTTGGTCAAAAAGAAAGTCTAATAATTCATAGAAGTTATCGACTTTATTGTTACTTCTAATTGCTCCATTTATACACCAATCATATTGACCAAATGAGTTTTCAAGGCCAGATTTATCATCGGGATGAAACCAACCACAATGATTCCAAAAGGACCTTTTGGATTGAGAGAAAATATTATCTCCTCTTGGGATTATTTGATAGATTCCCCCTTTTCCTTCTATGAAATCATTAGTTTCTGGTAAATACCCTTGTCCATAGTAAGAAAGTAGAACTAGCTCATCGATTGCATGGCACACCTCTTTAGCCTTACTTCTAGTTTCTTTGCCAAACTCTTCAGAATTACTTATTTGAGTCCAAAAATGATACGCATCAATATATGGAAATGTGAGTTGCGAGATTTCCATATTTTCAGATGTATTGTGATGATATCCAAGTGTATTGTGAATGATGTTAATTATAAGCTTCCTGTCCTCCAAGAATAACAATCTTGAAGCTTCATCTATCCTTGATTTACGTCTATTATTTTTGAATTATCAAAAAGCCCCCATGAAGCCCATCTTTGATTGTCATAAATTTCTTCCATGATTAATTTAGAAAAATCTATTGGGGTCATTGTTTTAGGGTTTAGATTTTTTTCTTTGCCTCCATTAAAAAAACTTATATCAGATGCCGAAATACTTGTCTTATCGTTGGTTATTCGATTAAGAATGGCATCATAGGCCCATGCCCCAGATAATGGTGAAGATGCCAAAACAAAGTCTGCAGAAAAAGAATTGTTTTGAGGGCGCCATTCATATAGATTTTCCAACCCTGCCATAGAGCAGACATCTAGTCCTAGAATATCAACAGATTCTTCATTTGTAAGAATATTTGAAATTTCTGCAGGATATATTCGATCCATTTGACCACCCTCTGCATCTGGACACATAGCAACTCCATTGCCATGCGATCTAAGGACGAGCATGAAGTTGTTAGCTGGATAATATTTTTTACAATATTGGATAAACCTTTTGAGGACTGATACATCAGCCATATTGGCTTCATAGGAATGATCAAATCCTATTTCTGGTAAAAATTCCTTTCCTTCTAATCGCTCATATGTATTGTGATTGATTTGATACAATCGAGTGTCTGTAAAGTTTCCGTCTAAAGTCAGTGAATCATGAGAAAATCCTTCAATTCTGTCAATGAGTGTTATCAGGTTGTAGTCATTTGAAATTTTACCTTGTTTCATTTCATCTATGTCACTCATTAAATCTATTTCTGACGAATTAGATCCTACAGAGTAATGCATTATTGTCCAATTCTTTTGTTCTTGAGAATAGGAAGTGAGAGTTAAGAAGGTTGTAAATAAGATTAAAAAAATGTCTTTCATAATTGATACGTTTCCCAACTATTTGATATAACGTTTTTCACTCTATTTAAAATGAGGAAGTTCAATAATTCTTACCATTATATTTTCAAGATATTTCAAATCATCTTTTTTTAATGCCCATGAGGAATTTGGGAATAACGGCTTTAAATCCTTCCATGGCTTTTTTGGGGATAGAACAATGCAATACCTAGATAAGCTCATTATTCTTTAAATTCAATATTGACTGGGGATAAAGAGATCGTTCTTTTATTAAGGTCAGATGATTCTTATTACAAATACTAAATGTCCAAGCTATGAGGAGTTCTATCACTACGAATGGGACTTCTCCGATTACATTTATTGGATATTTTATTGCCTTTTCTTTAAGAATTCAGTGCTTCGGAATTGTTCTGAAGACATATTTCATTTATTACCCATTGGAGATAATGAAACGTCAAGAGTTGGGTTACAACAGTAAGTCTACCTATAAATGGCTGTGATCGAAGTGAGCCTGTTTTCATCAAAATGTATTTTGAACTAATTTCTATTTAACCCAAAAGATTTAGCCACCTTTTTAGCAAGTAGATCCTCCATTTCAACAATTACAGAACTCATTCTGAAGCCTTGCTATTCTTAAGAC
>DKPS01000008.1 GCA_002471345.1 Saprospiraceae bacterium UBA7328 | reverse complement strand
CTCTCACTAAATTTTGATTTCTTCATAACAGTTTAAATTTAATTCATTTTTAAACTGTCTTATTTTTACGCAAGGATACATCAAGAATTCATTTATCAAAAGTCTCCAACATAAAATTTGAGAAACCAAAATTGATCAAGTTATGAGAAGTTTACATTTCAAAACAAGATTAATCTCATAGTCTAAATCAAGCGTGACCAATGAATTATTCAAAGTGATATTAGTAACTAGTGACCATGTACGCCATTAATAACACATTTTCAAAATAGTATTGCCCTACAATCTTCAAGTGATTATAAATTCGCTATATTATAAATAACAACTTTTCTTAATATATATAACATTGAAGCATAGCTATAAATAGATTAACTTTATACTATATATATCTGTTGAACCATTCCAATTTTTCCCATTTATTGAAAAAACGACACAAATAATCAATTTGATTTCATTTAATAATCAAATCATATTACAACAAAACACTTTAAAGAAAATTATATATGTTTTTTTATAAAAAGTAGTAGAATGTGGCGAAAAGTGGGAATGCGCGATTACTTTTGAATTTTAAGTTACTGTAAGAGCTTAGATGCAAAGATTAACCGGAGAGTACGAATGCAAGGTGGATGCCAAAGGGCGTCTTCGTATGCCGTCCTCTCTAATGCAACAACTCTCCAGCGACAATTTGACATTTACCGTTAACAGAGGCTTTGAGAAGAATTTGGTTCTTTACCCTAAAGAGGTATGGGTTCAAAAGGCAGAGGAATTTGACAGCCATCTTAACATGTATAGTTCTAAGCAACGTCAAGTACTTAGATACTTTTACAGAGGTGCTACAGAAGTGGCATTAGATGGGTCAGATCGTATTCTCTTACCGAAGACACTGGTGAAATATGCAGATATAACTGATCGGGTTATGTTGTTTGGCATACAGCAGCAGATAGAAATTTGGTCCATTGAAGAGTACGAAAAGATGATTTCTCAGGAGCCTGAAGATTTCTCTCAGATTGCAGATGAGATATTCGGCAATTCTGTTAACAATGACTAAAGAACTAGAATATCACGTTCCTGTTCTACTAGAAGAAAGCATTAGTGCATTATTATCTGATAAAGATGGAGTGTATATAGATGTAACCTATGGTGGAGGAGGGCACTCAAAACGAATATTACAACGAATAACTGCCAAAGGGCGACTTTTCGGATTTGACCAGGATGGAGCTGTTTTTCAGAATTTGATCAAAAATGACAATTTTGAATTCGTGCATTCCAATTTTGAACATATACATAGATATATGGATTACTTTGGAATCAATCACGTGGACGGAATTTTAGCCGACTTAGGAGTATCATCACATCATTTAGACGATCTCAAACGGGGGTTTTCTATAAAATCTCAGTCTGATCTGGATATGAGGATGAATACTTCCGATGATCTCACAGCACAAAAAATACTAAATACATATTTAGAAAAAGATCTTGTAATGATGTTTTCTCAATATGGAGAGGTAAGAAACTCTAAAACACTGGCAAAAGCCATTGTTAACATCAGAGACTCCAGGCCCTTTAGTAGTGTTAACGGATTCATGAACTTTTTAGGTTCATATGTCATTGGTGATTGGCACAAATATCATGTACAAGTATTTCAAGCTATAAGAATAGAGCTGAATAGGGAAATGGAAGTGCTAAAATCTTTACTTGTAAATGCAGCAAAAGTTTTAAGACCAAAAGGGAGATTAGTGGTGTTGAGTTATCACTCCATCGAAGACAGGTTGGTCAAAAATTTTATAAAAGCTGGAAATTTTGAAGGAAAGGTAGAGCAAGACAATTATGGCAAAGTAATACGACCAATGAAAGAAGTGAAGCCAAAAATAGTGTTGCCAAGTGATGAAGAAATAAAGAAAAACAGTAGAGCTGCAAGTGCTAAAATGCGAGTAGCTGAAAAAATATAAATATGAGCTTAGAAAAGTATTCTATTTATCCGAAAGTGATCAAAAATGCCAATTTTATTGCATTGTGGGTCTTATTTGGACTCTTATATATCTCTAATGTGCACAGCGCAGAAAAGAAAATAAGAAAAATGAATACGGTGCAGAAAGAAATTGATGATATAAGAAGAGCTTACATATATGTGAAGGACAAAACACTCTTTAGTGGTACTCAATATGAGATTGCTAAAAATGTAGACGGTCTGGATTTAGAAAAGGATGTGAAAATTCCTAAAAAGATTAAAAAGTCATAAAAGCAATGAATTTGATAATAGATGGATCGGAAGAATGAGCTGCTTTTACGGGTATATCTTGTACTGATCTGTTTTATAGTCTTTGCTGGCTTGATCAGTTGGAAATTAATAGACATCTCCATTGTCGAAGGAGACAAATGGAAAGCTGAAAAAACAAATAAATATCTCAAATGGAGACCTATAGAGGCTCAAAGGGGAGATATATATTCAGATGATGGCATAAGAATGCTGGCATCATCAATAGAGTTCTTTGAAATACGAATGGATCCTGTATCGCCTTCAGATGAAGATTTTGATGCTCATATCTATGGTCTATGTATTGGCCTAGAGAGAACATTGGCAACTAAATCGGCAAATGAATGGCGAAGCATAATTGAAGGAGCGAGAAAATCATACAAGAATGCAACGAGCAACTCTCAAAAGAAAGGAACTCGAAATGTACTAATTGCTAAAAAGATAGATGATGGGAAATATAGAGAAATCAAAGCTCTTCCCCTTTTCAATCTTGGCAAGTACAAAGGAGGCATGAAAGTAGAACGCTTTTTCTCAAGGAAGAAAACATATCATGAATTGGCATCACGTACAATTGGATTGTATAGAGATCAAAATATGGTAGGAATAGAAAGGAGCTATGACAAAGCACTAAGAGGAGCGGAAAGAAGTGAGCTCATGAGGTTTGTTCCACCAGATCTTTGGATTCCTTTGGAAGAACCTACAGAATATCAAATTATAAGGGGTAAAGATGTAGTGACTACCATTGATGTTGACATTCAAGATGTAGTACATAACGAGCTCAAAATAGGCATGGTGAAAAACGACGCAAAAGATGGCGTTGTGATTATCATGGATGTAAAAACAGGATACATTAAAGCCTTATCTAATCTCAAGCTTCACAATGGTGAAGTAAATGAGGTAATGAATAAAGCTGTTGTAGAAAGAATAGAACCTGGTTCTACTTTCAAGGCAGCAACTGCACTGGCCTTACTCGAAAAAGGAATAAGCCCCGGGCAAGATGTAAGAATAGATAAGGGTAAAAAGAAATTTTACGACCGTTGGATGTTCGATAGTAATTATCCCAGCGACGTTATAATAAGTGACTTCTCGGAGTCATTCAGTAAATCCTCAAATGTGGGGATTGCCACACTGGCTAATGATAATTTCAATAGCAAAGCAGGAAAGAAGGAATTCTTCAGCTATTTAAAACAGTTTGGTTTAGTTGACAAAACAGGTATTGATTTATTAGGGGAACCAGAGCCATTTATTAAAAATCCGGATAAAGGAACAACTGCTTGGTCAGGAGTTACTGCTCCGTGGATGGCACATGGTTATGAATTGCAAATCACTCCTCTTCAAATGTTAGCATTTTATAATGCTGTGGCTAACAATGGAATCTACATGAAACCAAGGTTAGTTAAAAACATCAAGGAGAATCATGAAGTGCTGAAGCATTACAATCCTAAAACAAAAAAAGAAAGGATAGCATCTTTAGAAAGTATTGTAGAGTTGAAAAAAATGATGGAAGATGTAGTAACCAAAGGAACTGGTGCTAATATTTATACTGATGAGTATGGAATAGCCGGTAAAACTGGAACTGCTGCATTCGATTATCTAGATAAAGAGAACAAGGGATATAACGCTTCATTTGCAGGATACTTTCCAGCGGACAATCCTCGCTACTCTATGATAGTTGTGGCATATGGATTAAAAGGCAACAAGTATTACGGCTCTCAAGTGGCTGCTCCAATTTTCAGAAGAATAGCTGACAAAGTTATGATTTTGGAAGGAGGCCTCACTCAAGAGTATTCAATTACAGACAGCAAAACATTGCCTAGGAGCTCTAAAGGTTTTGGAGGTGATTTTGAAGCTATCTACTCCGAAATAAGTCAAACCGAAGGAAATTATCCAAGATGGGCAAGGATAGAAAGTGAGGGAGCTAGAACCATTGCGCAGAAAGCACTGATAAGAAAAAAAGAAGTGCCGGATGTCTATGGAATGGGATTAAGAGATGCAGTTTATGTCCTTGAAAACATAGGAATGAGAGTAAAAGTGCATGGAGCAGGTAAAGTGTATAAACAATCTATGAGACCAGGAGCAAGATTGGATAAAGAAAATATTGAAATATATCTTAATTGAATATAAAGATGGGTACTAAAGAGATACCTATAGAAAAAAAGTTATTTGAAATTTTAGAAAGTGTTGATACCAAAAAGGTAATTGGCAGAGACGTGACTATAAGCGGGATTACGATTGATTCTAGACAAGTACAAAAGAGAAGTCTTTTTTGTGCTATCATAGGAAGCAATCAAGATGGACATGACTATATAAACAAAGCAGTAGAAAACAAAGCTTCTGTAATACTATGTAGTGATCTCCCTAAGAAAACTGAAAAAAAAGTCACCTATGTCTTAGTGAAAGACACCAGATTAGCATTAGAGCAGATACTTCTCAACTATTATGAGAATATATCCACTCAATTGTCTTTGATAGGTGTAACTGGCACCAATGGAAAAACCACAATAGTGAGCCTTCTTGCTGATCTATTCAGCAGTATGGGTTACAAAGTGGGCCTGATCTCAACTGTTGAAATCAAAATCGGAGACGATGTGATTCCTGCTGAACTAACAACACCTGATATTGTGAGTCTAAATGGCTTGTTGTATCAGATGGTGAAAGCTCAATGTGAGTATGTATTCATGGAAGTGAGCTCACATGCTATAGATCAGAATAGAATTGGAGGGCTAGAGTACAGAGGAGCGGTCTTTACTAATATAAGTCATGATCATTTGGATTATCACAAGACTTTCAAAAATTATATAAATACGAAGAAAATGTTCTTTGACAATTTGAGCAAATCAGCATTCGCATTGACTAATATAGACGATAAGAATGGTGAAGTAATGGTACAAAACACCAAAGCAAAGATCAGTAAGTATAGTGCGATTAAAATAGCAGATTTTAAAGCTAAAACCATCGCATCTGACTTGAGAGGTACTGAACTAGACCTCAACAGACAAAGAGTATTTACTAATCTGGTGGGACAATACAATGTGTATAACCTCACAGCAGTGTATGGTGTAGCGTCATTGCTAGGAATAGAAAATGAGCAAATACTAATCGCTTTAAGTGGTCTAAAAGCCCCTAAAGGTAGATTTGAAATGATAAGTGGTCTTAATCAGACCAACGTCATTGTAGACTATGCTCATACTCCTGATGCTCTCTTGAAAATAATACAGGCAATAACTGATGTAACTTATCATGGCCGAATCATCACCGTAATTGGGTGCGGAGGTGATAGAGACAAGACAAAAAGGCCAATAATGGCAAAAGTCGCTGTAGATAATAGTGATCAAGTGATTTTTACATCAGATAACCCACGCGGAGAAGATCCACAATCTATTATAGACGATATGATAGGAGGTGTATCTGCAGATCAGATGATCAAAGTGGTAGAAATAGCAGATAGGAAAAATGCTATCAAAACCGCCATCAGATTAGCACGAAGTGAGGACATTGTCTTAATTGCTGGTAAAGGACATGAAAATTACCAGGAAATAAAGGGTAAAAGAAACCCTTTTAACGATGCAGAAATAGCCAGAAGTTTTCTGGTTCAATGATATATAAGAGTAGGTTCTATTATCATTCTCAGGTTGGTTTTAACAGTTGCAGGGAGTCCAATAAAGATTGGACGCCCCTGCATTTTTTTAGTATCGATCTAATCCATCGATATTTAGGGTGAAGCCTGAGTTCATCCGATACATAAAGACGAATATCAAACGAAATGCTATTTCATCTATTTGACTATATAGAGAAGTACTATAACATACCAGGCGCTGGACTCTTTCAGTTCATCACATTCCGTGCTGGAATGGCTATCCTCCTTTCACTAATAATTTCAATAATTTGGGGCAATGGTATAATCGCCAGACTAAAATCACATCAAATAGGTGAAACAGTCCGAGAATTAGGCCTCCAAGGTCAAAAAGAAAAAGAAGGCACTCCTACAATGGGAGGCATCATAATCCTTCTAGCAATATTAATCCCCACCCTTTTACTTTGTGACTTGACTAATATCTATGTGATCCTAATGGTCACTGCCACAGTATGGATGGCACTTATTGGTGGAATTGATGATTATATCAAGGTTTTCAAGAAAAACAAAAAAGGCCTACATGGCAAATTCAAGATATTTGGGCAAGTAGTTCTAGGGCTAATTATAGCAACCTCAATGCTCACTCACGATGATATAGTGGTGAGAATGACTAAAAGCCAAGCTATTGCTGAAGGTCATACTATAATTTTATCATACACTCTAGATGGAAATGATAGCTCTGAAGAAATTGCACATGTAAAAGCAACTATAACTAATATTCCATTTATCAAAAACAACACATTAGATTACAGATCTTTGCTCTTCTTCTTAGGTGAGAATGCTGGATCTTTTGTTTGGTTGATCTTTGTACCACTTATTATAATTGTAGTGACTGCACTTTCCAACGCAGTTAATCTAACCGATGGAATAGATGGCTTAGCCGCTGGGACATCAGCGATATCAGGTCTAGTACTAGTCATTTTTGCTTATGTATCAAGTAATGCTATTATTGCTGATTATCTCAACATTCTTTTCCTTCCGAATACCCAAGAGTTAGTAATTTTTGGTGCTTGCTTTCTAGGGGCTTGCATAGGGTTCTTATGGTATAATTCATTTCCTGCTAAAGTGTTTATGGGCGATACAGGCAGCCTTGCATTAGGAAGCATTATTGCAGTATTGGCCATTCTTTTAAGAAAAGAAATGCTACTCCCCATATTCGGTGGCATCTTCTTAGTAGAGACTTTATCTGTAATGATGCAGGTTAGCTATTTCAAATACACCCGAAAGAAATACGGCGAAGGTCGAAGAATATTCCTCATGTCACCTATCCATCATCATTATCAAAAGATTGGAGTGCATGAGGCAAAAATAGTAACGAGGTTCTGGATTATTGCTATACTCTTGGCCATATTGGCCATCATCACACTCAAACTAAGATAGTCTATGAAGATAGGCATTCTGGGTGGTGGTGAAAGTGGTGTGGGAGCAGCATTATTGGCAAAAGCCAAAGGACACATTGTCCTAGTAAGTGACAAAGGTCAAATTGCTCAACAGCATAAGGAAGAACTAGAAGAAAATAATATCCACTTTGAAGAAGGTGGACATACTTTTGAAATATTAGAAAATCTTGACTTAATCGTCAAAAGTCCTGGCATTCCTAATACTACTGAGGTCATTGAATATTTAAAAAAGAATGGTATAAGAGTAATAGGAGAAATAGAGTTTGGATTTCTGCAATGTACTGGTAAAATAGTTGCCATAACAGGTACAAATGGAAAGACTACTACTACGAATCTGACATATCAAATGTTCAAAAACCAATTTGGCAACGTAGCTAAAGGTGGAAATATAGGACATAGTTTTTGCAGGCTAGTGATGGATGATAGCTATGAATGGTATGTGCTTGAAGTGAGTAGTTTTCAACTAGAAGATATTGTTCAATTTAAGCCTGATGTTGCTTGCATTCTAAATGTCACCGCTGATCATTTGGATAGATATAATGATTCGATTACGCAGTATAGAAGAGCTAAGGCCAGAATCGCTATGAATCTAGAGACTGATGATCATCTTTTTATAGCTGACGATGATGAAATCATTAAAACAATAAAATCATCAAAAGCTAATGCAGAAGTGATATCAAAGAATGAAGACGAAAGTATTTCGAATCCATTTCTCATTGGTGATCACAATGCCATTAACGTGGCTTTTGCTAAAAAAATGAGTGAAGCTGCAGGGGTGAGTCAAGGTAATATGAACAAAGCTCTAGAGAACTTTGTGAATGATGATCATAGACTTCAACCTGTAGCTCGGATTAACGAAGTCATGTATGTCAATGATAGTAAGGCCACGAATGTAGATGCGGTGAACTACGCGCTCACAGCATTCCAAAAGCCTATCATATGGATCGTAGGTGGTGTAGATAAAGGCAATGATTACAGTTCAATTGAGAATGAAGTGATAAATAATGTAAAAGGAATAATCATATTAGGTGAAGGTGAAAAGTTGGAACAATTTTTCAAAGGAAAAATAAAACCGATTAAGAAAGCCAAAAAAATGGCAAAAGCCATAAAAAAAGCTACCAAAATGGCAGATCAGGGAGATGTAGTTTTACTCTCTCCAGCTTGTGCCAGTTTTGATCTTTTTGACAACTATAAAGATCGTGGAAATCAATTTGTGGAGGAAGTTTGGAGATTATTAGACTGATCAATTCTCGAGTATAAACAATAAATGACAACAGCAAAAGACATATTACTTCAACTTAAAGGGGATAAGGCAGTATGGATCATCGTATTCATGCTTTTCTGTGTTTCTATTTTGGCTATCTATAGCACAACAGGAACTATTGCATTTAAGAATCATGCTGGCAATACAGAGCGATTTTTAATTCAGCAATTTATTTTTATCACCCTAGGTATTACTGTAATTTATGTAATGTCTAATCTGAAGTACATGTACTTTCATAAGGTCGCACCTTGGCTATTTATAGCAGCTGTGCCTCTTCTCATTTTCACACTTGCAGCGGGTGCTGAAATTAATGAAGCAAAACGATGGATAGAGATTCCTTTTCTAAATAGGACTATCCAAACCTCTGATTTTGCCCGTATTGCATTGATCATTTTTGTAGCCAGATCTTTATCCAAAAAACAGGATTATATAAAAGATTTTCAATCTGCCTTTGTTCCTATCATATTTCCAATTATCTTAATATGTTTTTTGATTGCACTTGCTGATTTTTCTACAGCAGGTTTGCTGTTTGTAACGTGTCTAATGATGATGTTTATAGGTAGGGTCAGTATGAAGTATATCATTTTGCTCATCCTTATGGGGATAATAGCCTTTACTGTCATTCTACTGATCTCTCAATATTTTCCAGGATTAACACGGGTAGATACAGGAGCAGCAAGACTTAATGATTTCTTCGGCTCAGAAGGGAGATATCAGATAGATTTAGCTAAGACAGCAATTGCTAATGGTGAATTTTTTGGAGTAGGACCAGGAAACAGTTTACAAAGAAATTATCTCCCGTCAGCATACGCCGATTTTATATATAGTATTATATGTGAAGAGTATGGATTAATTGGGGGCTTTATCATATTGGGAATTTATATGTGGTTACTTTTTAGATGTATCAACATTGTGACTCGATGCCCAAAGACATTTGGTTCTATTCTAGCTATAGGGCTAGGATTAAACATAGTGATCCAAGCCTTTACCAATATTGCGGTATCTGTTCATTTAGTTCCCGTGACAGGATTGACATTACCACTCGTGAGCATGGGTGGTACGTCCCTGCTATTCACTTGTGTATCATTTGGGATGATATTAAGTGTCAGCAGATTTATTGAGGAGAATAATGGAGTAGAGAAAGAGATTACTGAAACAGACATACGCCATGCATTTAGTGTTTAGTGCAGGAGGTACAGGTGGACATATTTTTCCCGCCTTAGCCGTGGCTAATGAAATAAAAAAAATAGTTCCTGATGCAGATATACTCTTCATCGGGGCTAAGGGAAAGATGGAAATGGAGCGGATACCGAAAGCTGGATATCCGATTAAAGGACTGTGGATCAGTGGATTTTTAGGGAAATCGGTTTTTTCGAAAATATCAACTGGAATAAAGCTCATTCACAGCTTATTGACATCATTTTTTATTCTCAGGGAACATAAACCTGAAGCTGTGATTGGTTTTGGAGGATTTGCGAGTGGACCTTCTTTAATGATGGCTACATGGTTGGGCATACCTACCATGATACAAGAGCAAAACTCATATCCAGGTTTAACTAACAGGCTTCTGGGAAAGAGGGTGGATAAAATCTGTACAGCATATGAAGAAGCATCTAAGTATTTTAATAGTGATGCGATTCAGCTTATAGGAAATCCTGTAAGAAAAGATTTGACTAAAGCTGTAGATCGTAAAGAAGCTGTGGGTCATTATGGATTAAAAGAAGGGACAAAAACTGTTCTTCTAGTTGGTGGAAGTTTAGGTGCAAGAACATTCAACAGAGCAATGAAATCACTTAAAAATGAAGTAGAGGAAAGTGGTGTGCAATTCATATGGCAAATTGGCAAACTGTACAACGAGGAGTATGGAAAGTGTGAAACGGCAAAATTGACAAATGTTTGTGCCCTACCCTTTCTAGAAAGAATGGATATGGCATATGAGGCAGCAGATT
>DKPS01000180.1 GCA_002471345.1 Saprospiraceae bacterium UBA7328 | reverse complement strand
ATTGTTCAATTGTATACAATTGTGTATTAGTATTCGAATTTGACAATGTTGTTAAGGCCCCTTCTACCTGTAAGCGTTCTTCATCTACTTTTTCATCATAGTCAAAAACGACTATACTTCTAATTGAGGGTTGATTTATTGAGTGGGCTACTGCAACATTCAAATCTTTTATAGTAGAAGCTAAAATTACAGGAGCTGTATTTGTCAAAATTTCACCAAGATCAGCACCAGATGTAGCACTTTGCAATGGCACTTTGACCCCATGATTATAAGTGCAAGCAATGTCCAAAGCAGCGAAGTCGATACTTGCAAAGCCGATAGTGGCTAGAAAGTCCCCTTCATTCAGTTGACAGTCTGGGTGGTGTCTCCAAGACATAGAAATGGCCTTGATTCGATTATGAAATTCTTCATAAGTTACTGAAGTATAGGCAGATTGGTATTTTCTTATATTTTGACCATGCTCATTTTTTACCACGTTATAGCTACGTTCAGCAAGGGCAGGTCGAGGTCCATATCCATTAAGATAAGATGCGATTACTTTATCGGTTGTAAAACCTTCAGTTGAAGCCTTTTCTTTGACAGATTCTATTGGGTTCAGCTGACTAATTTCAGGATCACTTTTTCCCAATTCCAATGCGCGAAGTACATATCTTTTTTTAGGACTTATTTTCTTTTCATTCATGTTCTATAATGTTTCCTAGATAGAAAAAGTACAATCTGTCAATTCTTCTGTTTTCTTCCAAAGCTCATTTGCTAATTCAACATCTAGTGCTTTTCTTCTTGGTTTTATTTTTATTGGTTTCCCTTTCAGTTCTCTTCTTCCATTTGGTCCATAATAATCTCCACCATTGGCGCTATCATCTAATGCAGCTCGCAATGTGGGTAGAGCACCTTTTTTAGGGTTGTGCGAAATAAATGGACTGAGAATTGGCGCAATGAGTTTAGACCATCTAGGGAGATAACGCATGAGTTCAGTGTTAGAAACACCTGGGTGAGCAGCGAGTGAGATGGTTTTAGAGTCTGCCTGTTCAAGTTTCCTTTGCAGCTCAATCGCAAAAATAAGGCATGCCAATTTGCTTTGAGAATAAGCGGCCATAGCATCGTATTTCTTTTCAGAATGTAGATTGTCAAATCTAATCTTACCTTGTTTATGGGCTATGCTACTTAGGGAGATGATTCTGGATTTGTCCGATTTCAATAGTAATTTTGATAGACCTTGGGTCAATACAAAATGTCCAAAATAATTAGCCGCCATTTGACTTTCAAAACCATCTTCTGTGAGGCTGAAAGGAGGTATCATGATTCCAGCGTTATTAATTAGCACATCTAGAGATTGATAGTCTTTCACAAAATCTTTAACAAAAGAGCGCACAGACTTTAATTTACTTAGATCTAACTGCCTGCATTCTAAGTCAGAGAAAGGATACTTATCTTTTATCTTTTCTTTTGCTCTATTCGCCTTTTGCATATTGCGGCAAGCCATGACCACCTTCATCCCTTTTTCGGCCAGTCCTAGGCTTGTTTCATAACCAAGACCTGTGTTGGCACCAGTGACAATAGCCACTTTACCCTGTTGCGCTGCAGCTTTCGCTAGATTCCATTCAGATTGATTCATAAATTTTTACTTAGTCATAAGTGAAGAGGTTGTTATTAGGATCTATTTAATATTAATTTTTGCTCCTTGTCTAATTTTTGTTTCAATTCTTTTATTTACATGGATCATTCTAGGTCCGTCACTTCCAAAAGTTAGACTGAGAATTACATTATGTAGATCATTTTTTCCCAATAATAGAAATTATCTACAATTGAATTTATGACCAAGTCTAATTTTGGCATATTTGAGTCGATTCTTTGTTTGGTTATAGTCCTTATAATATCACTTAAAATGCTTTACAATAGCATTCATGAGATTCATATTATTGATCCAATCATATTCAGTTGAGGTAGGAATATCTGATGTAGTGAACTTAACTACCACTAATTCTGTAGAAGGATCTATATATATCCATTGTCCAAATAAACCTTTTGCAAAAAATGCCTCTTTATCTGTATGCCACCATTGATCAGTATAGTGGAAATTTTTGAATACTTTTCCTCTTTTTGAATTAGCAAATTTTTCAACACTTCCACCTGTTTTGATCTTATAAATAACCGATTTGGGAACAATCTGCTTACCATTGTAGTAACCATCGTCTAGTACCAACTGTCCAAATCGTCCTGCATCTCTGAGGCAGGTATTAATAGCAGCACTTACCAGTTCATATCCTTTAGAATTTCGCATAACGTAAGCGTCTTGTTCTGCCCCGATTTTAGACCATATCTTTTCACTCATTACCTCTGATGGTTGTTTACCTGTTACTTTACTAATGATTATCCCTAGTATTTCTGTATTCAAACTGACATAATGAAATAGCTCGTTATGATTGCGACCTTTCTTCACTGTTTTCATATAGTCGAGCATAGTTGCAAACTCTGATGGCGGACCAGGAACATCTACAAATTCTGATATCTTAGCAAATCTATATGCATCTGATTTTGGATCGTCATATGCTTCATTGTATTCAATGCCAACAAGCATGTCCATGACCATCTGAACAGTCGTCCCTTCCCAAGCAGACCCTTTTAATTCTGGTAAATAAAATAGAGTTTGTTTTTGTAAATCAATCAATCCTTCTGCAGCCAGAAGACTTGCAGTTAGTCCTGTCATAGATTTGGACATTGAAAACCAATTATGTGAACTGGCTTTCATCATATTGCCATAGTACTTTTCAAAGATGACTTTGCCTTTGTGTAAAACCAAAAAACCATCTGTCCGATTAGAGTCTAAATGTTCGTCAAAAGTGTAAACCTCTCCATCGAATTGCTCAATCTTTAAATCTTCGAATAATCTAAGATCTAATTCTATATCTGAAGTTGTGGGGCCCTTAGTTATAGCACCGATATCAAATAATTTGTCAACATTTTTTATACCCCAATATTTATAAGGAGGTCGAAGCCAATTCCTTGTAGTGGTAGCTGATGCTATTGTATCAGCTAGATGTGATTTTACCACTACAGAATTATCGTGATCCACAATTTCTTTTTCTTCGTGCTTACAACTCACAAAAAGGACAAGTGCCATAGTAATGATTACTAATGGCTTAAATTTTTCATTCATATTGTTTTCTTTGCTAAATTTTAAATCAATGAATTTTGAAAACGCAAAATAGACTGTGCAGTTCTTTAATGTGATCTTTCATTTTAAGACCTCATTCTTCAATTTTTATTATTAGTTTGATAAATATTTGAAATAAAAGAAATATCGTCACAAATGGCAAGTTGCGATCAGAATAACAAGGATTCAAATAATTATAACTTGAAAAAATCAATTTCTTCTGACCAGGGTTTTCTTTTGTCATGATTTGCCATTTAAAGCTTCAAAATTTTAAAACTTGACCTATAAATAAAGTCCCAGCTTTATAATAGCCTAAACAAAATACTTTTCCTTTTAAATCACTTTTTTCATTTGGTTTGTGGAAAGAAACAATTGAATTTTGAGGAGGAAGTGGAATGAGCATATTGCACTATTGTTTTATTACAATATCCGAAGGAACCCTAGGATCACATTCGTACTCTGATTGATATTGCGACGAAAACCCAGTAACAGATATTGTCATACCTGCATTCCATTTTGATGTATCTCTTATCATGCCAGTGGATGTATTGACATAGATGTCAATTAAACCAGACCCATCATCGATAAAAACTTTATATCCATATGGAGCATCATTTCGAAGCTCCATTATTTTGCCGGAAGTAGATATAAGGGTTCCTTCAGTAGATTCATTGATGGATCCTGTTTCTACCTTTATTGGCATAATTATTTGGTCCTCAGATATTTTAGAGGCTTTAATTTCTTTTATTGTTGACAGGCCATAGGCTTCAGACCTGATTCCAGTTACTACAATTTCATCTCCTATTTGATATTCACCTTTCATTATCTCAATGGTGTCGATAACATAAATTCCGGCGGTCTTATCTTGTATCGCATACCCAAATGGTATAGAAGAAGCGAAATATCCTGAGGGCACAGTTATTATTCCTTTTATTTTTACTAAAGTTCCATTATGACTGGATCTCGCAGAGGATATACTGGTTATTATTGAGCTATTTTCTTGAGTCCACGAAGATGTACATGATAATAAAATGAATAGGAGTGAAATTATGGATTTTAGGTTATTAAACATCGAGTCATTTAAGAGTGATTAAAGATCATCTTTTCTAAGATATCAAAATGGCACTTATCAATTATAGTTATGCATTGAATTTTAACGTCATTGGAAGCCCATCTTTAGGTTCTTGTAAAGGCACAGCTTTCATTGGGATTTCATAATCTTCAGACACTTCAAACCTAAATTTTTGGAGCATTTTACTGATAGTAAGATTGATTAGCATTTCTGCGAATGCAGATCCGATGCAATGATGTAAACCGGCTCCAAATGGAGAATAAGTATATGGGCATTTTCTATCTTCTTTACGTTCTTTATTAAACCGTTCTGGATCCCACACTTTGGGGTTGTCCCAAATGTCATCTGCCTGTTGGAAATAAGATATTGGAATACTAAAATGTGTGCCTTTAGGAAAGTGTAGATCTCCATAAGAAACATCTTTATTAGTAACTCTTGTGATGGAAGTAAGAGGAGGATATATTCGAAGCGTCTCTTTGACTGCTAAATCGGTATTCTCTAGACCTCTTATAGTTTTTTGATTGATATTCTCAGTGGAATACAATTGCAAAGCTTCTGCTCTAAGTTTGTCTTGCCAATTCTCATGTTTTGTGAGAAAATAAGTTAGACTGGTCAATGTACTTGCCGTAGTATCATGAGCTGCCATCAGGATGAATATTAAATGATCAATCACTTCTTCATCACTAAATTTTTCACCATCATCACCTACTGCTCCACATAGTTTGCTAAATAAATCCTCACCTGGATTTTCTCGCCTTTCTTCAATGAGGTCAGAAAAGAATTTGATCAAATACTTTCGAGCTGATATACCTTTGCCATATGTCGTGAATGGTAGATTAATATGGAGCGAAGCAGCTGCTTTTACAATGTTTGTGATTGCCTTATTGATGTCTTTGAGTTCATCTTTTGGGTTAAGCCCAAAGAAGACTTTGAGAGCCACTTTTATTGTCCATTCTTTATATAATGGGAACATTTTGTATTCAGAGTTTGAAAGTCCAGTAACAAATTCGTCAACCAATGGAATCATCATTTTCAAATAACCTTCCATAGGGGCGTTTTTGAATACTTCTGCTATTATTGATCTATGAGATTTATGCTTTTCGCCATCCATGAGCATAAGCCCGTTAGGGAAAAGGTCTTTTAGTACATTATCCCAAGCTTCTTTGCTATTAAAGTCTTTTGCATGATCCAAAAGAGCCCATTTTGTCATATCGGGCTTGATCAATAAAATGGAGTCTTGATTGAAGACATTAACTTTATATAGATCACCATATTTAGCTCTACCACTTCTAATCAATTCATTGGGATCAGAAAATATGAATTTCAACGTATCTCCAACAATTGGCAGACTGGGTTTTCCAGGGACTTTAGCATATGGACAAGAAGACATAAATGATTTGTGTTGTTTGTTATGGATTTCAAAGTACAAAATTAGATAAGGATATGTGAGGATAGAAAATCAAATATATTTGCTTTATGATCATTTCATTAATGGGTTTTATGGGAAGCGGCAAATCTACATTTGGTAGAAGGTTAGCTGACCATTATAAATTGAACTTCATTGACTTAGATGATTATATCGTCGAGAATGAAAAAATGTCAATTAATGAGATTTTTGATGGAAAAGGAGAGGAAGCATTTAGGAAGTTGGAAAATCAATATTTGGGAAAGATCATAGAAAATGAAGATAAATGTGTTTTATCTCTAGGTGGAGGCACTCCTTGCAGAGAACAAAATTGGGATCTATTGAATCTTACGAGAACAATCTACCTTAAAAGAACACCACTTTTTTTATTCAATATTCTCAAATCAAAAAAAGCCAAGCGGCCATTAATTAAAGATCTTGTTGACCACGAAATACGTGATCTGATAAATAGAAAACTTGAACAGAGAGCAGCTTTTTATGAGCGAGCAGAATTGATTTTTTATGGGTATGGGTCGAAAAAAGCTTTGGCAGAACGATTGGCAAAGAAAACAAAGCATATGCTTTAGAAAATGAATCTTGTATTTGCAATTTAGTAAGTCTTACCTCAAAATAGTCTTACTGTTAATAGAAGTTGATAGATCTTCTATTGTTGTTTTTACATGCATTTTAGTAATGGCCTCTTTTATGTTCATGTAGTGCTCATGCATTGGACATGGGTTGGCATCATTACACTGAGCAAGACCTAGAACACAATCTTTATACAATTTGTCACCATCGAGGATCTTTACGATTTGCTGGAGATTAATTTTTAGTCTGTCCTCTTCATTTATCCAAAATCCACCAGATCGTCCTTTGATAGATTGGACAACTCTATTTTTAGAAAGCTGCTGCATTATTTTGCCAGTGAAAGCTTCAGGGCAGCCTATAGCTGCTGCAATTTCTTTTACGCCTACTCTTTGATCTTTTTGTGATTTATGTGCTATGAAGAGAACCGCTTTTATACCGTACTCACAAGTTTTAGAAAACATATAAAAAGTTAAGGTTTAGAATATTTAGGATATTATGATCTTTTATTCTTTTTACAACGATGGTGACGCCTTTTTTAGTATTAATTCTGCAGTCACATTGATTATACCGAGAAAAATAAAGGTAGATCCTATTGCTAATTGTAGATAATAGTGAGGCATAAATCCCCATCCCTGCCAAAACATAATTCCTTGAATGAAAAGCAATAACTCAGTAGACACGATTCCAAATATGAAAATCCATGTTCCGAATTTACTGAGATACTGATTGACAATAATGGATATGCTACCAAATGCAAATAGAGAAAGGCAGCCTAACATAAGTAAATGAATAAAACCTATGACAAAATTATGAACGGTGTATGAAATTTGGGCTATTGATGGAATGACAACAATAGCCTGTATAATCTTCTTAATACTAAGTGCAAAAGCAGCAATTACAAATGCAATAAAAGCATATTGAGAAAGCATACTTTTAATAGCTTCGAATTTGTCCATTATGAGACGATAAAGAAAATATAGAGCTAGTAATTGGAGAATAACCCCAATGCTATTGACAATAAAAATAATGAAGTGAGGAGTAGACCAAGTAATAGCAAGGGCAAAAGTCAAAATAGTAGCTACCATTAGAGTGATAAACAATTGAGAAATCATTCTTTTATCAAAATTGATATTGAATTTTCTAAAAATGGCAAAGAATATTGCTAATAGTCCGAAAATAAACCAGCCGTTGAATTGAAAATGCAGATAAAATTGTATGGATCCATAATAGAGAGCTGTGCCCTTAAGTCCCATAGCCATAATGGGACCTAGTACCCATGTCCCCAATGTAGACAGTACCATAAAAAATAGGCTGGATTTCACAAAAAGGATGTGAGGTCCTTGTAGGCCTGACAATCTTAACTCCTTCAATATCTTATAAGCAAATACATAGGATAGAATCATATGAATCACAGTGAAAGCAATAGAAGGAGGTGCATACCCAACGATTGGGAAAGTGAATAACATACCCATTACAGCAGATTGTAAACACCAATAAAGCTTTGCAAATTTTTTCCATTCTAAGTCAAAAAAGTACACAATAGACAATAAGAAAATGGCATGGAGCCAACCTAATAAGGCCAAATGTGAATGGGCATGCTCTACATTTCTGTATTGATACCATTCAGGTAAATCAACGACAAAAGCCCAGCGCATACTTAATCCTAAGAATGCTGCTATAATAAATGAAATTAGAGAGGCATAAATCGGCGTTAGAAATTGACTAAATCTCATCAGTATTGCAGAGTATTAATGACAATGGAATTTATTTCGAAATCAATACTAAAGTATTACTTCGCATTGTCTATATCATTCTGATACATAAATTCCAAAATATCTCGTGCATCACCAATTGAAACATTTTGATTAGGCATACGAGTAAGACATTCTTCAAGTAGTTTTTGTGCTATAGGATCTTTATCTAACATTACTTCTACATTGGTAATCATATTCATTATCCATTCTGGTTTTCTTTGAGAGGTAAGCCCTGCCCAACTTGGGCCTACTACTCTAGATCCTTTCAATTTATGACAAGCAGCACATTTCATTTCATATATGGCCATACCTTTTTGCACCATATCCTGATTTAATGGGTCATTTAGAGTTACATTTTTGATTTCTCCTAGACCTTTGCCATTATCCACCTGTGCTTTTTTCTCTTTCATTGCTCTTTTTGCTTTTTGTGAAGGAGATTCTTCATTGGATCCACAAGCCAAAACTACTATTGCCAATACTGTAAACATTAATGTCTTTTTCATAACTATTCTATTTTCGATTTACTAATTTATAATTAAGCTTTTTTGCGGTTTCTACTATAGTGTCAGTGCCATAGATGGCTTTTAATTCAGCTCTGATCGTGGCCACATCATTACTATAAGGACAAGTATCACATGTCCTGTCAGACTTTTGTCCAAGCATGCAATCATTTATTAATTTATCTGATTGATCTAATTCTTTAATGACCTCAATCAATTTTTGACTTTTTTGAACTGTTGACATATAAAAGCCTCCATTTCTTCCTTTTTTAGAAGCAATCATTTTCTTTTTAGTCAACTCTTGCAAAACTTTTGAAAGTATTGGTTCATTTATTCCTGTCTTCTGCGCAAGAGCTGTAGTTCCCACCAGATTTTCTTCATCAGTATGAAGTGCTATATGAAGAATTGCACGGATACCATATCTACTTCTTTTACTGAACATGATAATACTTAAGTCGTTACAAATGTAATCAATTAAATGATAAAAAGATATTTATATCTTTTTATAGAAAAATGTTTTACATTTGTCTTATTACAATTATCTCACACAATATTTCAAAATGAAAAAGCAATTAAAATCCCTTCTTATAACTTCAGTAACCATGATGCTCTTGGTATTTTTTGTTATAAGTTGTAATACAAATCAAAACGTAAATAGCGGTGCACTTAACAATGATGCTGCCAATGCCGTATATGTTGCTCCAGGAGAACATGATGAATTTTATGGTTTCATGTCTGGTGGTTTCAGTGGCCAGATTTCTGTATATGGATTGCCAAGTGGAAGACTTCTTAAGGTGAACCAGTATTCTCACAGGATGCCGAAAAAGGATACGGATACAATGAAGAAACGAAACCGATGCTTAATACTACATATGGCTTTATTCCATGGGATGATGCTCACCATCCGGAATTATCACAGACTAATGGTGAGACTGATGGAAGGTGGATTTTTATAAACGGGAATAACACGCCAAGGGTTGCAAGAATCGACCTGACAACTTTTGAGACTGCAGAGATCATAGAAATTCCTAACAGTGGAGGCAATCACAGTTCTCCATTTACGACAGAAAACACGGAATATATAGTGGCTGGTACTCGATTCTCAGTGCCTTATCCTCAACAAGATGTGGCAATCGATACTTATAAAGAGAATTTCAAAGGGATGCTAACTTTTATCAAAGTAAGTGATGAGGGGCATATGGAAATCGCTTTCCAGGTTCTGCTCCCTGCATTTGATTATGATTTGGCCCATTCTGGAAAAGGTAAATCTCATGGATGGACATTCTTCACTACATATAATACTGAAGAAGACTATACTCTAAAAGAAGTTACTGCTTCTCAAAATGATAAAGACTTCATTGCAGCAATAAATTGGAAGAAAGCAGAAGAATATATAGCTCAAGGAAAGTATAAGGAAATTCCAGCTGATCACTATAATAATAGATACAATGAGAGAACTCATATGACTGATTCAGAACTCAGGAAAACAGTTAAAGTTTTGACTCCAGAAGAATGCCCTGGGTTGGTTTATTTTTTACCGACTCCTAAATCTCCTCATGGTGTAGATGTAGATCCTACTGGAGAGTATATCATAGGAAATGGAAAGTTGTCTGCAGATCTTACAGTTCACTCATTTACTAATATGCTTTCAGCTATTGAAAATGAAGAATTTGAAACAACAATTGCAGGTGTGCCAGTACTGCAATATGATAAAGTAGTCGGAGGAGTGGTTACGAAACCTGGTTTAGGACCTTTGCACACAGAATTTGATAATGATGGTAATGCATATACTACATTTTTCATTTCTTCTGAAGTGGTCAAATGGAAAGTAGGAACATGGGAGGTATTAGATAGAATTCCAACATATTATAGTGTAGGACACCTTATGATCCCTGGTGGAGATTCTAAAAAACCAGATGGTAAATACCTCGTTGCATTAAATAAAATTACCAAAGATAGATATCTCCCCACTGGCCCAGAAATGAATCATTCTGCTCAACTTTATGATATATCTGGGGACAAAATGAAATTGTTATTAGATTTTCCTACGATAGGAGAACCTCATTATGCTCAAGGTATAGCAGCCTCAAAAGTTAAACCAAATAGTAAAAAATTCTACCCAATAGAGGAGAATGAACATCCCTATGCAGCATTGGGAGAAAAACAAACCAGAGTGGAGAGAGAAGGTAATATTGTTCATGTTTATATGACTTCTATTAGAAGTCACTTTGCTCCTGATAATATTGAAGGAATAAAAGTGGGTGATGAAGTCTTTGTGCATCTTACAAATCTAGAGCAAGATTTTGATGTGCCTCATGGCTTAGCCATTCAAGGAGCACAAAATGCGGAATTGTTAGTAATGCCTGGTCAGACAGAAACAATGTACTGGAAGCCACAAAGAGAAGGAGTATTTCCTTTCTATTGCACAGATTTTTGTTCAGCACTTCACCAAGAAATGCAAGGATATATAAGGGTGTCGCCTAGAGGGTCAAACACACCGCTTAAATGGAGTACAGGTCATCCAGACGAAGAAAGTTAATTGACTATTTATCTAGCCAAAAATCAGAGCTGGTATTGCTGTTGATTCAGATCAGTACCAGCTCTATTTTTAATCCTTAGGAAAGTTTATAATGACTAAACCAAGAACTCTCATATTGTTGGCTGGTAGTTTAATGGCTGCTCTATTCATTTGGCCATTATGGAAAATTACTCTATTAGCACCTCAATATCCCGATGGAGTACACATGCATATCTATATTGATAAAATTGGAGGAGCAACAAAGGGCACTCTTCAAAATGTAAATATTCTGAACCATTATATAGGTATGAAGGCAATTACTCCAGAGTCTATACCTGAATTGAAATACATGCCTCCTATAGTAATATTATTTATGGCCTTGGCTTTGTTTGTAGCTTTTATTGATAAGAAATGGATGTATTGGTTTTGGATAATTCTTTTAAGTATAACCCTGATGATTGGATTGTATGATTTCTATTTATGGGAATATGACTATGGCCATTCATTAGACCCTAAGGCGCCAATGAAATTTGAAGGAGAATCGTTTCAACCTCCATTAATCGGTCGTAAAGAGATTATAAATTTTACTGCTATCTCAATGCCTCATATTGGAGGATGCTTTCTGATAATATCTTTTTTATTAGGCTCATTCGCCACCTATATAAAATCTAAATCTTCAACAATTATTTTATCATGAGAATCTCAATTATATTATTTCTACTTCTTATAAATTCATTGTTTTCTTGTAATGTAAGCCCCGTGCCCATTGAGTATAATCATGATGAATGTGCTTACTGCAAAATGAAAATAGCCAATGTGCAATTTGGGGCAGAACTGGTCACTTCTAAGGGCAAAGTATTCAAATTTGACTCTGCTGAATGCTTGGTATGGGAATTCATCAAAGATGAAGCGAAGGAATATGCATTTGTACTAGTTACAGATCATAGCAGACCTCACAATTTCATTGATGCTGAATCATCTTCTTTTTTAATAAGTGAAAATCAACCCAGTCCCATGGGAGGGAATCTTAGTGCATATGAATCAGTTAACAATGCTCAAAACGTGATGGCTCAAAAAGGAGGAAAAATTATGAAATGGAACGATTTATTGAAGGAATATAAAACGCTCTATAAATGAGATATTTATGCTTTGGAATATTGATTTGTTTTATCCATTCACTCGAAGGAGCGACATATGAAGTATGCAAGACTTGTGAAAACAAGTCGATTTCAGGTGCATATGATCAAGCACAGGATGGAGATACAATACTGATAAATGGAGGCACCTATGAAATTGAGAATTGGGTAATAGAAAAGAGAATTACTATCCTTGGCCAGTCAAATCCTCATCTTATATCCAAATCAGGTGGAGAACTGATAACTGTGACTAAGAGTTATGTCTCCATAAGTGGGCTTACTTTATCCGGAGTAGTAACTAATTATCTTAAAGAAAATGCTGCTATAAGAATTAGAAAAAGCCATCATTTTGATATTCATGATAATACCATCAATGATTGCTTTTTTGCTATATATCTTGAGAATGCTAAGAAGGGAAGACTAAACAGAAACATTATAAAGGGCAACGCAACGACAGAGGCTGAATCAGGTAACGGAATACATGCATGGTATTGTGATTCTTTGAAAATAGAAGCTAACGCTGTCTCAAATCATCGAGATGGCATTTATTTAGAATTTGTAAATAATAGTGAAGTCAATGGCAATCACAGTCATCATAATACTAGATACGGACTACATTATATGTTTTCTAATGATGACACATATACTGCTAATACTATAGAATATAATGGGGTGGGAGTGGCAGTGATGTTTTCTAGAAGAATCGCAATGACTGAAAATGTATTTGCCTTCAACTGGGGACATGCTGCATATGGATTACTACTCAAGGAAATATATGATGCAGAGATCACTGACAATTATTTTACTCAAAACACGGTAGGAATATTTGTTGAAGGTTCAAATCGAATCAATTATCTCAGAAATGAATTTAGAAGAAATGGATGGGGTATAAAGTTTTCTGGAGGATGTGAATCGAATAAGATATCAGACAATGAATTTTTGTTCAATTCTATATCTCTCGTAGTTTCTAGTCAACTCAATAATAACACCTTTGATAATAATTATTGGAGCGAATACAGCGGTTATGATCTGGACAAAGATCAGATAGGTGATGTGCCCCACTATCCAGTAAAATTGTATTCATATATTCAGAATCAAGTACCTGAGTCCGTGGTTTTAATAAGGAGTCTATTTGTAGAAATTATCAACTATGCAGAAAAGATCAGCCCCATTTTCACTCCTAAGGATGTAATGGACAAATCACCTAAAATGAACAGAAGGATATGATTAGAATTGAGAATATTAATAAGTCCTATCAAAAAAATCATGTTCTAAAAGACATTAATTTATCTATTTCAGGACCTGGAATAGTCGGATTATTGGGCCCTAATGGCTCAGGGAAAACTACTTTGTTGAAGTGCTTTTTAGGTATGGTGATTCCTGACAGTGGCGATATTATTTTTAATAATTCTAGTACTCTAGGCCAATTCGCATATAGAAATAATGTCAGTTATCTCTCTCAAATAGCAAGATTTCCAGAAAATCTGACAGTAAAAGAGTTGATTTCTTTGATGAAAGAGATAAAAACTGGCAGAACTAGAGAAGATCGATTTATCAAAATGTTCAATCTAGAAAAAGAGCTGTCCAAAAAAATGGGAAGCCTGTCTGGTGGGACAAGACAAAAAGTAAATATTACACTGGCTCTTATGCATGATGATCCTTTCATCAT
Organism: Saprospiraceae bacterium UBA7328; assembly: GCA_002471345.1. Taxonomy (GTDB): domain Bacteria; phylum Bacteroidota; class Bacteroidia; order Chitinophagales; family Saprospiraceae; genus UBA7328. The sequence continues at coordinate 766 of DKPS01000180.1, read as the reverse complement.
CCTTGATGAGCCCAGCACGGGACTTGACCCTCTATCACTTAAAGAACTCAAAGAATTTATTCATGAAGAAAGAGATCAAGGTAAACTTATTATTATCACAACTCACATATTGAGCCTAGCTGAAGAGTTATCTGAAGACATTGTGTTCTTGTTAGAAGGAGAAATTTATTTCAATGGAAGTCTAAATGAGTTACTTACAGAACAACATCAATACAACCTAGAAAATGCAATAGCTAATATTTTAAAATCCACTAAAACGGAGTGCCATGCAGAAGATATTGAAATATAGCTTTTATGAGATGATCCGCAGCCGATGGGTTTTCATATATACTGGATTTTATTTGTTAGCCACTATGGCCTTATTGCTTTTGAGTAATGATCTATCAAAAGTGCTTATTAGCCTTACTAACATTATCATCGTTCTCACACCACTCATTGGTATTCTATTCGGTACCATTTATTATTATAACTCAAAGGAATTTATTCAGTTACTCATGGCACAGGCTCTTTCAAGGTGGTCCATTTTTATAGGGATGTATATGGGCATGGCCTTAGCTCTTTGCATAAGTATTGTAGTCGGTGTTGGATTTCCATTGCTCATTTACGGGGTTTTAGGTTCCCCTGAATTGAGCATATTCTTACTTCTGATTACAATGGCCTGCAGTTTAAGTATCATATTCTCGCTGATAGCATTCCTTATTGCAATGAAGTATGATGAAAAAGTAAAAGGGTTGAGTATTTCAATTTTCATCTGGCTGTTTTTTGC
>DKPS01000028.1 GCA_002471345.1 Saprospiraceae bacterium UBA7328 | reverse complement strand
TGCCATTTCAGCTACTCGTTCACCTTCTTCTATATTGATGATAGTACCTCCACAACCTAATCCCAATGGATGACTTGCCGGTAGAGGAACATTAGGAGTTTTTTACCCATTATATGCACCATGGTCGCCAGAAGATCCAATAATAGTAATACCTAATAATGCGGCTTGATAAAGTAGTTGATCAAATTCAAGTTTTTCTACTGGTTGATAATATTGCTCAGGTGCAGACCAACTGATAGAAATCACAGAAGGATTATTTTCTATATCATTGATAATCAACTTTAACGCTTCTATGAAGGTACTGGCATAGTAAATAACTAAGGTCGCTTCTGGAGCTATTGCTCCTGCAATTTGCAAATCCATGGACACCTCCCCATTATTAATATCGCTGTCTTTGCCAGGATCTGTCCCTACTATTTTTATTTTAGGAACTGGTGTATTAATAAGCTTAAAGAATTTTTTAATATCTGTTTCTCTATGCCGTCCTCCCAATTCAACAAGTCCAATACATTGTCCTGCACCTTTTACATCTTCAGGAATATTATATGCGGAGTAAATGTCTGATATGCTAAATCCCCTTTCCCAACTCTGATCATCATACTTTTCTATTGGTGTTATTTTTCTCGTTTCTTTTTTAGGATTGTAGTAAAATCCTTTGAAGGAGTATAAAAGCTCTCCTATGGTCTCAGGAACTCTTATAGCTTGAGTTGCACATTTATATTCAAGATGATCTGCACCATGAAAGATGCCAATTGGACTATTAAATGCTTTTTGAAGATCACGAACTTTACCTGAAAATGTTAGTTCTCTAGAAATTGCATTTACTTCAAAATGAGATAGATTATGCTCTGTTAAATATGCTTTTATTACCTCTTCATCATTTTTATCAAAAGATGTGGATTCCGCCAATTTTTCATGATTCAGATAATTTCTTGTTACAGGATGTTTGTACAGTAAGTCATCTAATTCTTGACGAAGTTCTTCATCTTGTTGTTTTGGCCTTAGGACGAGAGTTGCTGTAGCTTTCCTATTGGGTTTAGCATATCCTACAAAAGTACCATGGAGAGACGTGTCATCTTGAACTGATAAAAGATTATCAGACATACATTGGTTTTTTAATTATTGAATACAATAAATTGTATCAAAGTCTATTCTCCAAGTTATAAATTTTATTAGAAATAAAGCTGCTATTTGATATCTAACTTTAGAATTCCATTCCAAAGATGGGCTTCCATGTGTGATCTTTCAAATTCAATTTTTTGCATTAAAAACCTAGCAATTCTATCAGCAGGGTTGATATCTATAATGTCTTGAAAAATCTTTACGCTTTTATCAAGTTCAGCGGCTCTGAAGAGCCCTATTGCTTCGTCAAATTGATCTAAAGTATTGATTTTTAATTCAACTTGATCAGGATCATTGCTATCAAAACATTCTATCAGTTCTATAGAATTGGCTTGCCCTTTGACAATTATTTTACCTAGACTTCTTAGGTTGTATTTGGATTTATCCTCTAGCCCATCCACAGTGATTCGATCTAGAAGTATTTGTGCTTGGAGATGTTTGGTTAATCCTTCTATTCGTGACGCAAGATTTACGGTACTTGCTATGGTAGTAGGATCTTTACGCATTTTATCACCTATGATACCCATAACTAATGGTCCTGTGCACATACCCATGCCAACTCTTATAGGTATTCTTTTTTGCTTTTTCCTCACTTCATTATATGTAACAATGGCTTTTTGCATTTCTATACTAGCATCCAAAGCATTGCTTGACACTCCATCAAAAATACGCATCAAGCCATCACCAAGATACTGATTTACAAATCCTTCATTTTGTTGTATAATAGGACCCATTTTCCCTACATAGGACCTAACAAATTCAAAGTTGTCATGAGGTGTCATTTGTTCTGATAGACCGGTATAGTTTCTTATGTCAGTGAATAGAACGGTCACTATCTTCTCAGCATAGTCACCTAATTTTACATCAGTGATTTCATTTCTACCCACAGATTTTATAAATGCATCTGGTACAAACTGACTACTGGTATTGATGATTTTTTGGAGATAGAGGTGAGTTTTGATTCTACTCATTAACTCCTTTTTTACAAATGGTTTAGCTAGATAATCATTTGCTCCTACATTGAACCCTTGTACAAGGTCATTGATTCTATTTTTAGCAGTAAGCATGATGATAGGAAGAGCACTTGGTAAATAAGTTTCTCTGACTTTTTTTGCTACGTCATAACCGGATAACTTTGGCATCATAATGTCTAAAAGAATCAGATTGTAATCTTCTTCTTCTATCATTGATAGTGCTTCATGTCCATCATTTGCAGTATAGGACTGATAACCTTCCAAACTCAAAAAGTTAGTCAATACTTGTCGATTTACCGGCTCATCATCAACTATAAGAATTTTGATATTTTGATTCTCAGCTTTAGTTTTTACACCTATAGGCAAAGCAACTTCCAGAGATTTATCAATATTTATATCAGTAATGGCAGTTGAGAATGGTTCATTGAAATCTAACTCAAGAGCATCAGACCTATCTGTTTCGCTTTTGGGGAGGCTGAAAGTAATCTGAGTTCCTTTCCCTACTTCAGATTTTAAGATTATTGTTCCGCTATGTTGTTCTACTAATTGTTTGGTAATAGTAAGTCCTAATCCGGTACCACCAAATGACCTCTCTGTAGACCCATCAACTTGATCAAAGGATTTAAATACCTCTTCAATTTTATCTTCGGGAATACCAATACCTGTATCCGAAATTGTGGTAAATAATAAATTATCTGAAGAATAAGAAGATATTTCAATAATGCCGGAATGGGTGAATTTAATAGCATTACCAATTAGGTTGTAAAGTATTTGTTGCAATCTATTTTCGTCAGCATCTACAAGAACAATATCTGGGTCTATACTATTGATAATGGTTAAATCTTTGTTTTGAACCATAGTTTCCGTCAGAGAAATAACCACATCAGTAGCAGCCTTGATATCTACAGGTGAAATTTTTAATGAAAGCTCATGATTTTTAAGTTTTGAAAAATCAAGTATGTCATTTACTAGATTTACTAGACGCCTTCCACTATTGATAATCATTTTCAGATTTTCGTTGGCTACAGCAGGTAAAGGACCTGCTACACCATCTCTAAGAGATTCTGAAAGTCCAATAATGCCATTTAATGGAGTCCTAAGTTCATGAGAGGTATTTGCAAGGAATACATCTTTCAATTTATCAATTTCTTTGAGGCGTTCCACTACTAGTCGTTCCTCAATCAATTTTCTTTTTTGCTCGGATTCACGATGTCTTATGTATTGCCAAATGGTGAATAGGGCACCAAGTAGATAGATGATGTATGCCCACAAGGATTTATACCAAGGAGGAGTTATTTTAATGTTTAGAGTTGTGGGGTTTTTATTCCAAACACCATCACCATTAGATCCAATTACTTCTAAAGTATAACTCCGAGGACTTAGATTTGTGAGGGTTATGTTTCTCTCATTATCAAGATCAATCCAATTTTCATTTAGCTCTTTGATTTTGTATTTATATTGATTTTTTGGAGGTTTTTTATAGCTTAATGCCGCAAATTCTATTGATATTATATTGTAAGAGTGAGGGAATGTGACATCTGAAGTTTGTGATATATTAGGATGTGGAATAGGCTTGTTTTCTTTCCGTTTACTATCAAAATAGGAAAGGCTTGTAAATTTAATCTTGGGTAAAAAAGTGTCTTTTTTGACTTTGTCAGGATGAAATGCATTGATCCCGTCCTTACTATTAAAAAATAATTTTCCAGTAGTGGGACTGCAGTATGAACCAAATAAGAACAAGTCACTATTTAAGCCATCATGTCTATTGTAATGCTCAATTTCTCGAGTCTGTGAATCAAACTTTCTTATTCCATCATTACACGAAAGCCATAGATGACCGTAGTTGTCCTTTTCTATGCTATTTACAACTATGTCTTGGTCTATTTCATAATGGATATAGGATTCAGATATGTAATTAAAAACAGAAAGTTCTCCTTGAGAAACCATCCAGACGTCGTCTTTATCCCGAAATAATGGATCGAAATCATGTTCAGTTAGCTCGAATAGAGAGGTGCGTGGATTATATTTTTCAATTCCTTTTTCAGAATCTAACCAAAAAATTCCTTGAGAATCTTCAAAAATGGATTTTATTGTTTCTCCAGCGGGAGTATTGGGATTATCTTCTTTTTTATTAAGAAGGATGTGTTCAAATTCATAAGTTTTTGTGTTGATCTTACTAATGGCACTGACACCAGATAACCAAATGTTATTATCACTGTCTTCCATGAGAGAGAAAGTCCAGTTATGACGTGGGCTATTAATATTGTCTTTATCCGCTACAAATGATTTGGCAATTTTTGAATCAGCATTGATTTGATTAATTCCACCAAATTTTGTTCCTATCCACAATTGATTGTTGTTATCAATAATCATTGCCTGCACATTGTCATCACTTAAGATAAATGGCTCTTTAGACTCTATAGAATAGTTAATATAAGTGCCTGTTTTTCTGTCTAAGAAATCGACTCCTGATTTTGCATGAGAAATCCATAATCCACCTGATTTATCTTCAACAACAGATATTATATCATTACTACTTAAACTTGATTTTACCAGAGGATCATGGCTTAATATTTCAAAATTATATTTATTATGGTCATACATATTGAGTCCATTACCTACTGATGAAAACCACAAATTTCCTTCATCATCAACATTGAGACACCTAATTCTAGACCCCTTGACATTTAGTGTTGCCTTCTTCTCTTTAATTTTAAAGGTCATAGATTTAAAATCGAGATAGTCGAGACCTTAGTCTTGTGTCCCAATCCAAAGTCCTTTGTCCTCATCCAAATCAAGAGGCCATAGAAAGTTGGAACTCAAGCTTTGAGGATCGTCATCATCAGCGCTGAAAAGAGTAAATGTTTCTTTTTCAATATCAAATAAACACAGGCCTGTCAGATATAGTGAAATCCAAATTTTATCATCATCTACAACAAGGCCATATGACTTATTCCCAGGAATAGATAATTTGTCCTTAGGATCATTTTGATAATTCTTAAATTCTCTTGTTTCGGGATTGAATCGCACCAAACCACCATTTTCTGTCCCTAACCATAGCATTCCGTTTGGCCCTTCTACCATCTGGTAAATTTGATTGTCACCTATCGAATTGCTAGTAGTGTCAGAATGTACATATGAAGTCAACTGCTCAGATTCTACATCCAAGTGGGAAAGTCCTTGTCCATAAGAAAGTATCCAGATATTATTTTTTGAGTCCTCGAATATGGATGGCAAGTAAAATTTTTCACCAAAAGCATTTGTTTTATATATTTTCCAAGAAGTCAGATCATTGTTGATGACAATTATTCCTTCATTTTCCGTAGATATATACTTTCTTCCTGATTTATCAATCATGAAATGTTCCGCTGCACCAAACGACAGAGAATCAGGTAATTCTATAGGAGTAAATTTATATCCATCATATCTATCTACTCCTCTTTTTGTACTCACCCATATAAAACCATCTTTACCTTGATATATGGAATTAATGTATTCTGAAGAAAGACCTTCTTGAATGGATGCATTGATTATTCTATGGTCGTAGGATTGTGATTGCACATTAGTGTTGACTAAAAATGTGCTTAGAAGTGAAGAAATGAAAATGTAAAGCCTTAAGGACACCAGTTGAAATTAATTATTATTTCGTCATATCACATAATATAGGATAAATAGAAATTGTTCAAGCTAAATCTTTACCTAGGGACAGATATCCTGAATAATAAATAAGAGGTTCAGCATTCTCATTTCTTCCTAGATCTTTTACATCACATAAAATGAGATGATGATCACCTGCATGAATGATATCTCTGATTGTAGTCTCATACCATGCTAGTGAATTATGAAGAACATGGCATTTTTTATTAGAGAGGAATGTTATGGGTATATCTGTTTTTTGCATTCCCGCAAAATGATCGCTCATGTTTTTTTGCTCAGTTGATAGAATACTTATTCCTAACCTTCTGCCAATTACACAACTATCTAGAAAGATTGAATTATTTTGAATAGAAATCATCACTATTGGCGGTAGAAGAGATATTGAAACAAAAGAGTTTGCAGTAAGTCCCTTCACTTCTCCTTTTTCATCCTCAATACAACATACTGTGACTCCTGTGGCAAAAGCTCCTGCAACATTTCTTAGCTTTTTTGCGTCTATGCTATAAGTTTGACTAATAATATATTTTTTTGAATGGAGTCGCTAAGGTAGTTGCTCATTTTATAAATTACACTTCCATTAAGCCTTTATATTATTTTTTACTTTATCTAATTATGGATATGACTAAATTATATACACTTATTCTTTTTGTTTTTTCAGGTTCGATTTTTCAATTGAATGCCCAAGAATATAAACTTTCTGAAGCACAGTCAGTGAATGTAGTGGGCACATCTACCTTACATGATTGGAAGGTGACAGTACCTAAAGCTGAAGGGTTCCCCATTTCTATTGATATCAATAGTCCACTTCCAGAATTCACTTTTAAAGCGGAAGTGAAAACTATGGATGGAGGAAGAGGTGCCTCAATGAATACTAAAATATATAAAGCGCTTAAAAGTGTTGAGCACCCTGAGATTGTATATCATCAGACTGAAGTAAGCCCTGTTGAAAAAGATGGGAATGAGATTATAATTATATCAAAAGGCACGCTATCTATCGCCGGGGTAGAAAATAAAGTAAACTTGAAAATTCAAGGAAATTTAGATGGGGATCAACTTGTTCTAAATGGTAAATGCCTTTTAAAAATGACTGATTACAATATTGACCCACCTAGCGCTATGTTTGGTCAAATAGAAACAGATGATGAGATAGAGGTAGTTTTTGAAATAAATTATTTGAAAAAATAATATTGTGCTTCACATTTTTTTAAAAACCTACCAAATAGATATCTTGGTGGCATGAGAAAATATTCATATTTATTTGTTAGTCTTTTGTTCCTAGTAGGGTGTAGTACTCCAAAGTCTGTGGAAGAGATTAAACCTGACATCAAAAAGAAAACTATAGCGGAAGAACACACTATACCTGGCACTTCGATTTCGTTTAAAATGATGCCTCTTGAGGGTGGCTCCTTCACTATGGGAAGTGCTATTGATGAGATAAACAGAAACGAAGACGAAGGCCCTCAGTTTGTAACTTCAGTTGAACCTTTTTTGATTGGTGTACATGAGGTGAGTTATGATGAGTATAATGTATATCGACAGAAAGAACTTGACGTAATAACTCCAGAACGACCTGACTGGGATGCTGATGCTATAGCCCGACCAAGTCCACCATATGAAGATCCAACATTTGGAATGGGCAATGAAGGATTTCCAGCAGTAAGTATGACACAGTTTGGTGCTTTACAATATTGTAAATGGCTAAGTCAAAAATCAGGAATATTTTATCGATTGCCTACAGAAGCTGAGTGGGAATATGCATGTAGGGCCGGTAGCACAGAGTATCACTATTTTGGAAATGATGCGGCCCAACTTAATGATCATTCTTGGAATTATAACAATAGCGCAGAAGCATATCACAAAATCGGAATGAAACAACCGAATAAGTGGGGACTGCATGATATGCTTGGTAATGTATCTGAGTGGACCTTAGATCAATATAAGAAGGATGCTTATACTACGATTTCTTCTACTATGGTGGATGAAGTCAACCCTTGGATTAAACCGACTAAACTCCATCCTCGTACTGTAAGAGGAGGTTCTTGGGATGACAAACCTAAACATCATCGATGTGCATGTAGGATTAGATCTAGTTCGAGATGGAAAGAGCGAGACCCTCAGATCCCAAAAAGTTTTTGGTGGAATACAGATTCACCTTTCGTAGGATTTAGAATAATAAGTCCTGTAAACCAGCCTAGTCTGGAGGAGCAAGCTGCCTTTTGGGAAATGGTGTTAGGAGGATGATTTTAGCTAAATTTTTGAAATTTTGAATATCTGGTTTTACATTTCTCTACTTATTCTTCAATTTCCTAAGCATTCAGATTTATCAAAATATATATTTGAAAAGCCCCTGATGGGTACAACTTTTCGTGTGGTGGTATTTCATCATAGTGAGCGCAAGGCTCAGGCTGCAGCTGAGAAAGCATTTGAAAAAATAAATCATTTAAATTCAATTTTCTCCAATTATTTTTTAGAAAGTGAGGCCATGAATATCAGCACCTCTCCTAAAAAGGTATCTACAGATTTATGGCACCTTTTACAAATTTCAAAAGGACTGCATAATCATTCTAATGGAAAATTTGATGTTACTATAGGGCCAATAAGTAAAATTTGGCGAAGAGCGATAAGGAGAGGCGAAGAACCAAGTCATTCCGAAATAGCAAAAGCAAGATATTTGGTAAATTTCAAATATCTGAAAATGGATAAAGAGCCCATGACAGTATCTTTTGAAATAGAAAATATGTTATTTGATTTCGGAGGTATTGCGAAAGGTTATGCCGTTGATGAAGCATATAAAGTGCTTATGGACAATGGGATCTACTATGCTCTAGTAGATGGAGGAGGGGACATTTATGCGGGAAATCATCCGAAAGATGGATGGAATATTAAACTGCAGAACATAGACTCAACTTTAACTCTGAATAATCAAGCTGTGGCTTCTTCTGGCTCCCTATATCAAAGCATACAAATAGATAATCTAAATCATAGCCATATTATTAATCCTAAGAATGGTGTAGGAATCAAGAATTCTGAAACAATTAACATCACTGGTCCGTCATGTACAATAGCTGATGCACTGGCAACAATCATAAGCATAAGTGCCACTTCAAATATATTAAAAGAAGAATACTCTGAATATAAGAAGTTGTGAATTTCAATTTATCGGGATAATTACTACATTTAGATTACTCAATTAAAAATTTAGATACCATGGATTTAAACCTATCGAGTCGTAGAGACTTTGTAAAGAAAACTGGGACTGCCGCTGTAATAGCACCTTTTGCTATAAATTCTTTGACTGCTTCCCCTTTTAGACAGAATATGAACACTGATACCCTCAGAGTTGGATTAATAGGATGTGGAGGTAGAGGAACTGGAGCTGCATTGCAAGCCATTAATGCAGATGACAATGTCATATTAGTAGCAATGGCAGATGTCTTCCAAGACAGATTAGATAAGGCATACACTTCTCTTCAGGATGCTATGTCAGAAGAGGAGATAGATCCAAAGAAAATGGCTGTAATGCCAGATCATAAATTTATAGGTTTTGATGCATATCAAAAATTAATAGATAGTGATGTTGATGTTGTGTTACTGGCAACACCTCCATGTTTCAGACCGGGTCATCTAGCTGCTGCTGTAGAAGCAGGTAAGCATGTCTTTTGTGAAAAACCTGTTGCTGTAGATGCTCCAGGAGTGAGAAGTGTCATAGCCACAGCGAATAAGGCAAAAGAAAAAGGGTTAGCATTAATGTCAGGTTTTTGCTGGAGACATGATATTCCCAAAATAGAGACTTATAATAGACTACTCGATGGAGGAATAGGTGATATGCATACGCTTTACACTACGTATAATACTGGTGCTCTTTGGTTTCATGAAAGAAAAGAGGGATGGAGTGATTTTGAATTTGAGATGCGTAATTGGTTATACCAGAACTGGATGAGTGGTGATCATATAGCAGAACAAGCTATCCACAGTTTAGACTTAATGGCATGGGCTATGGGCGATGTGAACCCTGTAAGTGTATCAGGAACGGGAGGTCGTCAGAGCCGAACAGAGGACCAATTTGGTAATGTATTTGACCATTTTGCTCTAGTGTATGATTATGGTGAAGGAAGAAGAGGTTATCACTTCAGCAGACAACAGAAAGGAACCTCAAGAGCATATACTGTAGATTGTATGGGTAATGATGGAAGAGCGTTCATAGATGTATTTAAAACTCACGAGATAAAAGGAAAGACTAATTGGGAGTATAGTACTGAGGAGCCTTGGAAAAATATGTATCAGTTAGAGCATAATACGCTATTTAAGTCTATTAGAGATGGAGATCCATTTCATGATGGGGTAAGGATGGCAAATAGCACTATGTTAGCTGTCATGGGAAGACTTGCCGCTTATACTGGGCAGACACTTACTTGGGATGAAGCTATTAACAGTAATGAGATTCTTGGACCTACACTAGATCAATACAACTGGGATCTGAAGTGGCCAATGGCAGATGTAGCCAAACCAGGGATCACTAAGTTCGCTTAAAGTCATCCAGAATATAAAAAGTAAATTAGACCTGACAGGCTTTCCATTCCTTTCAGGTCTAATTTTTCTTTACAAAAGATTGAGAAATATTTGAAAAAGCAATAAATGAAAAGAAGAAAATTTGTACAAAGTACTGCTATCGCTACAGCTGCTTTTTCTACAGCCTCGATGAGTTTTTGTGCTCCTGAGTCAAACATCACAATGCCACTGAATAAAAAGAGTCTCAAATTTGGGATGATTAAAGAGGATCTCTCAATTTTAGATAAATTCAAATTAGTTAAATCTCTCGGATTTGATGGAGTGGAGATGGACAGTCCTAATGACTTAGATGATAAGGAAATTATAGCAGCAAGAGATGAGGCTGGGATCATTATTCCTGGTGTTGTAAATTCTGTTCATTGGAAGAAACCACTTTCTCATTCAGATCCTGCAGTACGGGAGGAATGCACTAATTCTATGATTGATGCTTTCCATAAATGTAAATCATATAGGGGCACCACTGTATTACTTGTACCTGCTATAGTGAATGATGAAATCAGATATGATGAGGCGTGGGAGAGAAGTACTGCAGAAATCAAAAAAATGCTTCCAGTGGCAAAAGAGACTGGAATTAAAATAGCAATAGAAAATGTGTGGAATAACTTCCTCATAAGTCCAATGGAGGCTGCTCGGTATATCGATCAGTTTGATAGTGATATGATTGGGTGGTATATGGATATAGGCAATATAGTACGATATGGATGGCCACATCATTGGATACAAATATTAGGGAAGAGAATCATTAAAGTAGATATCAAGGACTATAGCCGGAAAAAACAGAGTGAAGAGGGGATTTGGGAAGGTTTTAAGGTGAAACTAGGAGATGGAGATTCTGATTGGGTAAAAGTAAATCAAGCATTACAAGAAGTAGGGTACAATGGATGGGGGTCTGCTGAGGTGTCAGGAGGAGATAGAGATAGATTGAAAGAGATTTCAGATAGAATGGATAGGCTTTATGCAATGGTCTGATGCTTTTTAGTTATTACAAGCCTCAGTCTGCGCAGTAAAAATACCTGATATCTCTACTTCAAAACCCGAATTGAGTACAATAGATTGACCTGCTACAAATATGACACTGTTAGAACTCATAACTGTATCTGAGGAAATGATTGTATTAGAAGCATAAATAGACACATTACTACTTAATTCTTGACCACTTACCACATCAGTGATAGTACAATCACATGGTGTACATTTCTTTCCCCCACAATCCAATCCTGATTCATCACCATTTTGCTTGCCATCACTACATGTTTCACACAATAGGTTATTGGAAATATCGGCATTAGGACTATAATTATGAGCATTTGAATCAGTACATCCAGTAATGCAAGGTGTACAGTCTCCACCACAATCTATGCCTTGTTCTCCAGCATCCTGTATTCCATTTTCACATGTATTATCTTCAATACAGAATACAGCTGAAGTAGAAGCCGTAAATTGCCCTCCTGAATATATGGTGGTGTTATTAGCATCTTTTATTGTGAAACTGCCGTTTCCAAAACCACAACATATCCCATCTCCATATGTATCATAAAAGTTGAATGATATCCCATTTCCATTTTCAACAATAAGGTTGTTTATTGTTTTTAGCTCTCCACGATCTGCTACAGTGTATGAAGCACTGTGAAGTAATGTCCCTCCTGAAGTTCTTATATCCCAACTAGATTCTTCAGCATAATTATCTAACTGAATAGTAAGATTCAAAGGACTTTCATAGGTGTCATTTGCAGTGCATGGACATGGATCACAAACTCCACCACAGTCTACTCCTAATTCACCTAGGTCTTGTATATTATTTGTACACGAAGCGAAACAATTTGTAAGGCCTCTTCCATTCAAGTTATTATTGATAGCCGTTATAGAAGCAGGACTCCATGTTGCGGTGTTTTGAACAGAGGGCCACATTATACAGTTTCCACCATTGCAGCTGCTATTATTGTCATGACCATAGCTTAGATTATGTCCCATCTCATGAGATGTAAGAACGCGAAGTCCATATCCTGATCCGGCTGGATTATTTCCCCCAAAATCCTCAAGAACACTGTGATTGCCAGGAGTATTTGCTAGCCCAACCACTGAACTACTGCCTCCATATGTGATGTTTTTATCTGACCACAATACGGCAAGACCAGAGGCTGATGCGCCTCCTTGAATGTGAGGTGTAGCAATACCACCAAATCCTCCACTGAGGCTCCAACTTCTAAATTCATTAAGCATTGCACCAGCATCAGTACCTGTGGTATTATATGGGTTATTGGCGGCTGAAGAAGCATTATATCTTGCAACAATTTGGAATTCTATATCAAAGGCTCCACTTCCTGTTCCATCATAATCTCCTTGCACATTATTGAGTACACCTGTATTATGATTATTCACACCGGTCTCTCCACTATAAGTCGACCACATGGTATGATCAGAGGCTATTGCTATTTTTAGCCCTCTACATGCCATTTGTGAAGCATGCGTTATGACCTCAACTTTGTCTTTTATAGATTTAGTCACGGGGTCAGCATAACCACATGTACGCTCTTCTGCCATAGAATTAAGTTCTAGTGCTGCCTCTCCATCGTAAATAATATAAGCGTCTATTTTAGCTCCTTTGTCATTATAAAAAGCAGGTTCGATATAGTAAGAAATGTCATCATCTTCTATGAAGCCGTAGATGAATCCTTCATTTATCGTAAGTCTTGTACGGCCACCTTTGATTGTATAGCCTTCATAAGTTAGAGGTACATTTTGACCACTTGATATTATTTCATTGATAAGAGTTGGAGATAACAGATCATCTTCAAATAATTGCATCTCAAATATCTGTTCTCCTAGTTTCAGATCCATTGTGATCATTTCTTCAGAAATAGATTTTTGATGTTTCGGTTTAAATAGTGATCTGTCAATATCAAGTAGGAATCCTTGTTGAATAGCGCTTTTTTCTATTCTATCATATGGTTTGCCTTCTAAAGTGATATGACTTTTTTGAGCTTGTATTGTCACTGTACACAGGGTAAGGAAAAGTGTAAATGTTTTAATACTTGACATTTTCAGGTCGAATTGTAGTTAATATTTTATCTGTTTATAGGGGACAAAAAAATGTATCCACAATATTATAGGTTCCACAGTTCAATAAAGTCATGGTAGTTCCTAGTTATAAACTAGTGTATACCATTACTAATATGTAGACACATATGAAGCCTTGCTATTCTTAAG
>DKPS01000064.1:1136-68234 GCA_002471345.1 Saprospiraceae bacterium UBA7328 | reverse complement strand
CTTAGTAGAAGAAAGAAGAATAATCCAATACTTATAGGTGAACCAGGGGTAGGTAAGACTGCAATTGTAGAAGGACTTGCACTAAGAATAAAAGAAAGGAAAGTTTCTCGAACACTTTTTGACAAAAGGCTTGTAATGCTTGATCTTGCAGCATTAGTAGCTGGTACTAAATATAGAGGTCAGTTTGAGGAAAGGATGAAGGCCATTATGAATGAGTTAGAAAAAACTCGGGATGTGATTCTTTTCATTGATGAAATTCATACAATAGTAGGTGCTGGTGGTGCAACTGGGAGTTTAGATGCTTCTAATATTTTCAAGCCAGCTTTGGCAAGGGGTGAATTACAATGTATAGGAGCTTCTACTTTAGATGAGTATAGACAACATATAGAAAAAGATGGAGCACTGGATAGAAGATTCCAGAAGGTTCTTGTAGAGCCGCCTAGTCCTGAAGAAGCAGTTCATATACTCGAAAACATTAAAAGTAAATACGAAGAATTTCATAATGTTACCTATTCTGATGAAGCAATAGAAGCTTGTGTCAAACTCAGTGATCGATACATTAGTGATAGATTTTTACCTGACAAGGCCATTGATATTTTGGATGAAGTTGGAGCTCGTATACATTTGAAAAATATTCATGTACCAAAATACATAGAGGAGTTAGAGGAGCAGATTGAGACTATCAGAGAATTGAAAAATAAGGCAGTTAAAAATCAGCAGTATGAAAAAGCTGCAGATCTTAGGGATAATGAGTCTAAACTTTTCAAAAAACTAGAAGAAGCCAAAGCTGATTGGGAACAAGAATCTAAAAGCACAAGATATCCTGTTGGAGAAGAAGAAATAGCAGAAGTAGTAGCAATGATGACAGGAATTCCAGTAAAACGAGTTGCACAAAATGAAAGCAATAGGTTAATTGGAATGAAAGATGATTTGAAAGAACAAATTATAGGTCAAGACGAAGCAATTGTAAAAATCACTAAAGCTATTCAGCGGAATAGAGTTGGACTCAAAGACCCTAAAAAACCTATAGGGTCATTTATCTTCTTAGGCCCAACTGGTGTAGGAAAGACAGAACTCGCAAAAGCTCTATCCAGATATTTATTTGACTCTGAAGATTCTTTAATTAGAGTTGATATGAGTGAATACATGGAAAAATTCTCAATCAGCAGATTGATAGGAGCACCTCCGGGATATGTAGGATATGAAGAAGGTGGACAGTTAACAGAAAAAGTGAGGCGGAAACCATATTCAGTGATACTTTTAGATGAAATAGAAAAAGCCCATCCAGATGTCTACAACATTTTACTACAGGTTTTAGACGATGGACAACTAACGGATGGTCTTGGGAGAAAAGTTGATTTTAAAAACTCTCTGATCATAATGACATCTAATATTGGGGTAAAGCAGCTAAAAGATTTTGGTCAAGGTGTTGGATTTGCTACCCAAGCCAGACAAGAAGGGGCAGAGGATCATTCCAAAAATGTAATTCAAAATGCTCTTAAAAAGACTTTTTCACCAGAATTTTTGAATAGAATTGATGATGTTTTGATTTTCAATTCGTTAGAGAAAGAGCATATACTCGAAATCGTGGATTTAGCTATGAATCAGATGAAGAGTAGAATTGGAGATATGGGATTCAAAGTGTCTTTAACGAAAAAGGCAAAAGAGTTTTTAGCGGAGAAAGGATATGACAGAAAATTTGGTGCTCGGCCTTTACATAGAGCAATACAGAAATATGTAGAAGACCCTTTAGCAGAATTTATTCTGAATAATAATTCTGAAAAAGGAATTGTATTTACAATGGATTTGAAAAAGGAAAAAGATGGTCTACACATAAAGGAGGCAAAAAAAACTACTCCTCCTGAAACTATTAACAACTAATACACCTTAATTAAAACAAAGCATTTAAACAAAAACATTTGAGAAGAAGAAAAAGATTTGTACCCTATCAGGAAAAAAAAGACGAACATAAAATAAACGGAAACATCACCGCACCTGAAATTAGACTTGTAGGTGATAACCTCGAAGAAATAAGCGAAATCATTGGTCAAAAAATAGAGACCGGTATATTCAAAAGCAGGACAGCAATGTACTGGGCAAATGATGCAGATCTCGATCTTGTAGAAATCAGCCCTAATGCAAAACCTCCGGTATGTAAAATTATCGATTATAAAAAATTCCTTTATGCCAAGAAGAAAAAGGAAAAGGAACTTAAAGCAAAAACTCAAAAAACAGTAATAAAGGAATTAAGGTTTGGTCCTAATACTGATGATCATGACTTCAACTTTAAGTTAAAGCATGGGCGTGCTTTCCTTGAAGAAGGAGCTAAAGTTAAAGCTTATGTACATTTCCGTGGAAGATCGATTGTTTTTAAAGAACGAGGAGAATTACTTCTTTTGAGATTTATCAAAGAACTAGAGGATGTAGGTGCAGCTGAGGAACTTCCAAAATTAGAAGGAAGAAGAATGATCGTTATGATCGCTCCTACGAAAAAGAAAAAATAAGGCTCATCTAGTATTACTTGAAATGTAAGGCAGATACTGGAGATATTCTACTGATAATACTACTTGGTAGTATTAAAAATATCAATGTGATAAAAGCGCTAGCTGTAGCTATGAATAAAACTACGTAGATATTTATTTCAATGGGCACTTCAGATAAATAATAGTCCTTTTCACTTAACTTTAGAATTCCAGTCCATTTTTGGAGTAAACAAATGGACAAGCCAATTACAACTCCGAAAATTGTTCCTCTTAAAAGAATAAAACCTGAGCTCAATAAAAATATTTTTCTAATAGCCCAATCTGTAGCACCAAGAGACTTGAGCAATCCGATCATTCTAGTTCGCTCTAAAGTAAATATCAAAAAGGCTGTGATCATATTAAAAATCCCAACCAGAGTCATCAATGTAAGTGTAAGCCATTCATTGATATTCTGATATTCTAGCCACTGGAAAATCTCGCTTGAACGGGATTTTATGGACTCGGAGATCAAATAACTAGGTAAACGTTCAATTTTAATATACTCATCAATAATTTCAAGATTATCAAGATCCTCAATGTGTACTTCTATATGTGAATATTGGCCAGGATCCCAACCTATAATATCACTTATCCATCTATGGTCAATAAATGCAAACCTTCGATCAAACTCTTCTAAACCGCTTTTATAAATTCCCGCCACACTAAATCTCTTTTTTTCAGTAGTCTCTCCAAGAATAAAATTTAATATAAAATTTTCTCCTACTTCAAGTTTCATTCTCTTAGCTGTTTGATCTGAAATAAAAAGCTCTCGCATTGGATCTTCTTGATTGAGATTGATAACTGAACCTTGTGTTTTATACTCATTAAGTACATCATTATTAAACTCTTTCTCTATGCCTTTCAAAAGGAGCCCATCAAACTCTTCCTCTTTAGTTGTAATCAGTGATGGTAATACAGAGAATGGGTATACTTTTTTCACACCAGAATTACAAGAGGCAGTGATATATCCGTTTTCATTAAGAGCGGGTTGGAGAAATTCATCAATTCTATTAATAGACAATACATCTGTCATTATTTCATCTGCATTTTCAATTGGAATCAGCTCATATTCCTGAGAAGCCCTGGCATCATTTATTACAATGTGTCCCCAGAAATCAAACATTTTATATGAAATTTCATTTTTGAACCCTGAAATGACGGAAGTAGAAATAATCATAACCGCCACAGACAATGCGATAGCAGCTATAGCAAACTTAAGTATATAGCCTGTGAAAGAGCTTTTATCAAAAATAGTCATCCTATATGCCACAAATCTTTCGATTCCAATCATGGAATAAAGATACGTTCACATATCATTAATCAATGAAAGATTTACATTTGCAAAAATGTAAATAATGAACTTTGTCGAAGAGTTGAAATGGAGAGGGATGCTTCATGACATAACCCCTGGAGCAGAAGAAGAGTTGAGTGATAATATGTCTTCTGGGTACATAGGGTTCGATCCCACTGCGCCCTCTTTTACCATAGGTAATTATGTGCAGATTATGATTCTTACTTTGTTTCAAAAAGCTGGACATCAGCCGATATTCTTAATGGGAGGAGCAACAGGAAGAATTGGAGACCCGAGTGGAAAGGACAAAGAAAGAGTGTTAAAAACAGAAGATGAGCTAGAAAGAAACCTAAGCTTTCAACAGTCTCAAGCAGAAAAACTATTGAATTTCTCAGAAGGAGATAATAAAGCAATCATGGTAAACAACTATGATTTCTATAAAGAAATGAATGTATTAGATTTTCTCAGAGATGTGGGAAAAAATTTGACTGTGAACTACATGATGTCAAAAGATTCAGTAAAGAATAGATTAGACACAGGACTATCATTCACAGAATTTTCATATCAATTACTTCAAGCCAATGATTTTTTACACCTCTATAAGAATCAAGGATGCAAGTTTCAGATGGGTGGCTCTGATCAATGGGGAAATATTACATCAGGCACTGAATTTATACGGAGAAACGTAAAAGGTGGAAAAGCTTTTGCTATAACAACGCCCTTGCTTACGAAAGCAGATGGCAAAAAATTTGGCAAATCAGAAACAGGAAATATTTGGTTAGATCCAAATTTAACCTCTCCATATAAATTTTATCAATTTTGGCTTAATTGCGCTGATGACGACATTGTGAAATTTTACAAGTTTTTCTCACTTGAACCAAGGAATAAAATGGAGGAAAGAATTGCCTCTACAAACCAAGATCCTAACACATTAAAACGAGCTTTAGCAGAAGAACTCACAGTAAGGATCCATTCAAAAGAAGAATATAAATCTGTTCAAAATGTATCCTCTCTTCTTTTTAATAAGAAAGCGGACCAATCTATGTTGGCAAGTCTCACGGAAAATGAATTAGAAACGATAGGAAATGAAATACCATGCTTTAATATTTCCAAGTCAGAAATTACATCAGGAATTAATATAGTAAACTTGTTAGCTGAAAAAACTTCCATTCTGGCATCAAATGGAGAAGCACGTCGAGCGATCAAGAATAACGCAATCGCAATCAATAAGGTTAAAATCAATAATCATGAACATATAATACAATCAAACGACCTTCTTCACGCGAAATATATCATGATAGAGAATGGAAAGAAAAATAAGATTCTTCTTAAGGTTAATTAAAATTTAATCATAGTAATACCTTGCCCTCCAGCTTCTTCTTCAGGATGCCACACTTTGCTTACATCTTTGTACTCTTTTAATTTTTGAAGAAGTAGTTTTCTTAACACTCCACTACCCTTTCCATGCACAACTTCTAAAAGATTAGAATTATTCAGAAGTGCGCTATCTAAAAATTCCTCGATACTTTTTGATGCATCCTCATATTTGTATCCTCTTATGTCCAATTTTGAGCTATATACTTGATGATTATTTGAAGTAACTATATTAATCTTTCTAGATCCATTAATTTCGATCTGTTCCTTAATTGGCCTAAGAGAAGATAAGCCAACTTTTATAAGCATATTCCCACTAAGGATTTCTGCGTTTTTCTTGGATATACTTTGTATTGTCCCAGTAGCTTCTCCATCTACAAATGACACATGATCACCAATTTTAAAGACATAATCATCTGCAGTCCGTTCTACTATATCTTTTTTAAGGTTATTGACATCTGAAACTTCTTTTTTTCTCTTATGCTGTAGTTGTTCTCTTACCTTTTTAGCTTCTTCTAACTTTTTCTCTTGAGATAATTCTCTTATTACCTCATCTAACTTCATTCTATCTGTTTCTATATTTGCGATTTTTTCTTCTCTTATTCGAATTTTATGCTTTTTTCTTTTTACGACCAATTCTTTATTCATATGCTCATATGATTTTATCAGCTGATCTAGTCTATGCTTTTCATCATAAACTTTGAGTAGCATTTCATCATATTCTGCTTTTTCCACTTGCAAAGAGACTAAGAGTTTCTCTATTGCATTCTCTTTTTTACCCACTTTTCTGCGTGCATATTTAATTAATGCTGGATGCAGTCCTATTTTATGCGCCACTTCAAATGCATAACTACTTCCTGGAGCCCCAACATGAAGTTTGTAGGTAGGTTTTAGTTCTTTCTCATCGAAGTGCATCGCTCCATTAATAATTCCTTTTTCTTTGTAGGCGAAAACTTTTAAAGCAGAATAATGAGTCGTAATGATTCCATAGGCCTTTAGGTAATTAAATCTTCTCAATATACTTTCTGCAATTGCCCCCCCTACTTTAGGATCAGTTCCGCTACCAAATTCGTCAATGAGAATTAAACTTTTTTCACTCACATTATTGACAATACTATTCATGCTCTCTAAATGCGAACTGTAAGTACTAAGCCCTTCATCTAGATCTTGGAGGTCCCCGATATTCGTGAATATGGAATCAAAATCGCCTATGACAGATTCTTCAGATATTGGAACCAAAAATCCTGAATAGATCATTAAATGAATTAGCCCAATGGCCTTAAGAGTAACAGTCTTCCCTCCAGCATTAGGCCCACTAATCAAGAGTATCCTATTTTGCTTTTTTAAATTAATGTCAAATGGGACAACTTTGAACCCTTTGGATTCAGTCTCTTTAAATTTTAATAGTGGATGCACTGCATTTTTAAGGTTTAAACAAGTCTTGTTCGATAGTTCAGGTTTGCCAGCTCCTATAGTAATCGCCAATTTGGCTTTGCAAGAGATGTAATCAAAATATCCAACAAGTTTATATAACTGCGCTATATCATCAACATATAATCTCAGATTAGAACTAAGTTCTTTGAGTATTCTAAAAACTTCTTTTCGCTTTTCATTTTCTAATTCTATGAGCTCATTGTTCACCAAAATAACACCTGAGGGCTCAATAAATACTGTTTTTCCTGAAGATGACTCATCGTGAATGATTCCTTTAACGACTCTTTTATTTTCAGACGGTAATGCTAAAACTCTTCTTCCAGATTTCACAGATTCTGAATTATCCGATAAAAGTCCTTTGGATTTATAATCGGAAAGAATTCTATCAAAAACTTTGTCTATTTCTTTTTCCTTTGAAGAAATGATCCGAAATATTCTAGCTAATTCAGGTGAAGCATCTTTTTTAAGGTCCCCTTGCTCATCAAATATTTTTCCAATAGATTGAATTAGTGATGAATAGAAATCTTCATAATTGAAATATTCAAAGAGGACATTAAAGTCCTTTCTCTTTTTTCCTTGAAAAAATATTTCAATAGATTGATAATTTTTAAGAATGCCATTAATTCTTAAAACTGCCGCAGAATCTAATGCATAATTCTCTTTCCTTAATAAAAAAAGATCATGCTCTATATTTTCATACTCGTTGATTGATATAGGGCTAGGGTTTTGCAAAATCTCTTTGACTTCACCTACTCTATCTAATTCTCTATTTAATTCATCTATAGAGATGTTGAAAGAAATATTTTTGAAAAATGAACGTCCTTCAGGTCCTTTTATAGACTTTGAAGCCAATTCAATAATATCATAATATTCCAACTGCCTTAATACTTCCTTACTTACTGTTCTCATGATCTATGACTGTAAAATTAAAAGGCTTTATGTAATATTGCCTTCTATCAGAAAAAATGAACGAATATGGCGGGTAATAGTTTTGGAAACCTTTTTAAGATTACGACTTTTGGCGAATCTCATGGTCGAGCAATAGGAGCAATAATTGATGGATGCCCTGCTGGCCTTAAAATAGATTCAGATCATATTCAAAAAGATCTCAATAGACGAAAACCGGGTCAATCTTCTATCGTTACTCAGCGAAAAGAGCCCGATGAATTTGAAATATTATCTGGAATTATGAATGGTGTAACCACGGGCACACCACTATGTATTGTGGTTTGGAATACCAATCAAAAATCAAAAGACTATTCTCATATCAAAGATTTGTGGAGACCGTCTCATGCAGATTATACTTATGAAAAAAAATATGGAAATCGAGACTATAGAGGTGGAGGTAGGTCGTCAGCAAGAGAAACTGTAGCAAGAGTAGCTTCTGGTGCCATTGCCAAACAAATTCTTTCTGAGGTGGGAATTTCCATCAACGCGTATGTATCTCAAGTAGGGACTATCGAACTCACCAAAAGATATGATGAGGTAGATTTGTCTCTTACAGAAACTAACGATGTACGGTGCCCAGATAGTCATATCGCTGTACAAATGACTAACCTAATCAAAAAGATCAAAAAAGAAGGAAATACAATCGGCGGTAAAATATCCTGTGTGATTGAAAATGTACCTGTTGGTTTAGGAGAACCTGTATTTAACAAACTACATGCAATAATGGGATCAGCAATGATGGGAATAAATGCAGTGAAAGGATTTGAATATGGTTCTGGATTTGATAGTATCAAGATGACTGGTTCTGAGCATAATGATGTATTCGAGAAAAAAGGAGATGATATATCTACAGGAACCAACTTTTCTGGAGGCATTCAAGGAGGAATCTCCAATGGGATGCCAATTTACTTTAACGTAGCTTTTAAACCAGTTGCAACTATTATGAGGGATCAAGAAAGCATAAATGAAGGGGGAGAGAAAGTTACTATAACTGGTAAGGGTAGACATGATCCTTGTGTAGTACCAAGAGCTGTACCTATAGTAGAAGCCATGGCAGCATTAGTATTAGTTGATTTCTTAATGCTAAATAATAGCATCAAATTGGAGGATTTATTGTAGAGAAAAATTCTATTTATCTCCTGATTGATCTCTTATATCTTCAGCTATTTTTTTCAAAGTTTCACTTAGATCTGACATTTTACCGAATTCTCTTCTGTAGTTGATACCAAAACCATATCGCTGCTTTCTGCTTGCAAATGCTTCGTCATAATCAAAATCTCCATAGAAACGAAGTTTCAATTTTTTATCAGATGTAATAAACCAATCCAGAGCAAAATCTCCTGTAAGATAATTTACATTATTAGCCTCAGATGCTCTCACATAATTAGTCCCTACATTGAGCGCCCAATTGTCATTTTTAAAGGATGGACGCACATTTACACCTACTTGATCCGGCACAAAATCAACAAAACCTCCAATCAATCCGTCTCCCTGGCCTTCTAGGAATGAAGTATTCTGTGATAATGCTATATCAAAATCGATATCATTTATAAAAGTACCATCCTTAATCAGATCGGATAGAGCATCTGACACCAATACAGACAATTGACTACTAAAGAATTCTGTAATAGTATTGTTTCCCGTTTGCCCTAGAGTACTCCCAGAGATATTAGCCAATGGATTATTACTTGGAAGAAAATTATTAAAAAACATCAATCCGAATACTTGGTTGTTGATCCCATTCTCTGTCGTACGAAGAGATCTCATTTTATTATCAGTATAGGTTTTGAGTTCTCCAGTTACATTAGGAAATGAAATATCAAAATTGACATCGGGTTGAAATAAGGTGCCTCCTAAATCCAATTGCAAGGCAACATCAGTTCTACTTTTAGCTTCATTCTTCACCGATTCTGAAGCAGAAACAATAAATTCTGACAAGAAGATATCCAATGGCGCTCTCATACCTGTGTAATCTGCCTCAACATCTAGAATAGCATTGTAAGGGTCACCCGTCCACCTTACCACGCCTCCTCGTCTCAGAAGAAACCTTTTGGCTGTGATCCCATAGGCTGAATAGAGATAATCTCCAGATTCTACCAAATAATTTCCGAAAACTTCAAAAGTTCCATCTCTTTTTACTGTTACTCTTAAGTCTCCACTTCCCTTAGCAGCTAATACCTCATCGACACTCTGATCAAATATCACTCGTACATCTGCCTCAGGCGTGAATGAAAGATTCATCTCAAAATCTGCACCTGAAAGTCTAATAGCCTCAAATGGATCATTTGATCTGGAAGAAGTATCTCTGTCAGACTTATAATCGAAATTGACAAACCCCTTATCCAATAAAAATTCGCTGCTCTCTAAAGGGATATTGAGTAAAGAACCTCCTCCGGTGGTAGCATCTACCTTTATATCAATTTCATCAAAAGGCCCAAAAAATGACACTCCAATATCACCTAACCCAACACCATAATAGGTTTCATTATCTTCTTTTGTAGTATTTAGACCAATAAATTTTGGAGAATATATACTTAGATCTGCTGTGAAATCTGCCAGAAAATTATGATTTAGACCTCCAGTTATCACAGCTGTGTTTCCCTGGTGGTCCTCCAGTTCCACTCCAGTTAAATCTACTCTTTTCTCATCAATTTTAATAACCTGGTCTTCCATTTTATAAAACTCGCCGATATAGTCAATTCTTGTGCCCCCATTCTTAATTACTCCTTGACCTTGTAATTTGAGATCCGAAATTGGACCATAAATTCTAGCATTAACATCGGTGGTCCCAATAGTGCCTGAAATACCGTCATCAATAATAAATTCAAATATGGACATTGGGTAGTCTAAAATGCTTATATCCGCATTCAGCAAACTTTCTTTAAGATCGTAATAAGCCAAAACATCAAGTGATTGAGTATCCTTTTCTATCCTTACAGATAAGTCTATCATATCATTTGTCCCTTCAGTAGCATGAATATCAATGGAACCATACGAATCATTGTTAATCGTAAAATCAGGAACACTAATATCCACTGACACCTCTCTTTCGCCAAAAAGGTTCTCAGCTTTTATATCTATATAAGTAGTCCCGTCAAAATACATTTTATCATAGTCCACAATAGGATTGATTAATGAAAGCTCAAATCCTTTCATCAACAAAGAAATTCCCTTGCCCATAATATCGTCCAATATCAATGTGCGGTTATCGCCTTGAAGCACGAAATTATCAATACTCACCTCCTTATCTCTATAACCTATCTGAGCGGACTCGTCTAAAATCCAATCAACAGAATCTATTCTTAGCAAGTTGTGATCAAAAACAAATCTAAATCCATTGCCCCATGGATTTCCACTTCCAGAAATATCGATTTTATCATTTTGGCCATCGTGGTTTTTAACTTGAAAAAATATTTCACTCTCTTTTATCGTAGATGTAATTTCAAACCCATCTATTATTCTATTGCCTTGTAAAAGTTCATCAATATATAAGGAGAATGATCCATCTCCCTCTTTAGAGTCCAAGTTGAAAAGGACATTAGATAGTTTCAAGCCATTCAATCCAATATTTCTCAAATTATAAGAATTGGAGGTAAGTCCTTTATCAGCACTCCATCTTCCTCGCAACTCTCCATCTATCTCTAACAATTGTTTTGAATTGACAAAATCCAAAACTTTATTCATGTCTTTAACATCAATAGCAAAATCAAACTCTTCATCACCGTTCAGCCCAGAAGGAGAACTCACGTTAAGTCTTTCTGCAATATCAGGATAGTCTGAGACCAATAGACTCAATAGCACTTTGTGCATGGTTCTTATATCAAACTTGCCTCTTATTTTTGCATCTAACTCATCTGAGGCAACGTCTAACAGCATTCCCTGATCTACTGAGGTTGAGGAAATATTCAAGTAGTCCAAATAGAGCTCTTCTTCATCCTTCTTCATAAAAATAGAGTCCAGAATTGCAGTTCCTTGGATATCATTTAATTCCTTTCCATACATATCTATTGAAGCATTCAAAGAAACTTCACATGGAAAATTGGTAAGGTTAGCTTGACAAAGATCAATATGGTTTATATCAATTTTAAATTTAGCATTAGGGATGTCAGTAGAGAAGTCAAGTCTTCCATCAAAATCAAAGTCAATAGTCCCATCATGAACTTTGAAGGCCCCATCTACAGATTTATTAGACATTTGTCCATTGAAAATTGCATTGGTGTAAGTATAACCTTTGAACTGAAAAGTGTCAATATCAGCTGA
Source organism: Saprospiraceae bacterium UBA7328 (assembly GCA_002471345.1). Classification (GTDB taxonomy): domain Bacteria; phylum Bacteroidota; class Bacteroidia; order Chitinophagales; family Saprospiraceae; genus UBA7328. The sequence goes on along the minus strand of DKPS01000064.1, from coordinate 56,405 downwards.
AAATGTTGCCTCTATATTTTCCAATTCTAATCCTCTACCTTCAGTGATATCCGCAGACAAACTAATTTTCCCCACATCCTTTGCATTCAAAAGTACTCCAAGGTCAAACGAGTTAAGGTCTAACAATCCACTATATTGGTTATCCTCAGAAATATCAAAATTGAGATCAAATACAAGTTCTCCTAGTTCACTTTTCAAAATTGCCTCAGCTACAAAATTATCCTTGAACCCATCAAATTGGCCGGTAATGTTTACCTCACCTAATCTCTGGACTTCATCTGGAATCTTGATATTTGGAATTCTCTTATTTATTTTATCCAAATGAATCTTAGATTGATCCATTGTTATATTAATTAGAGCAGATTCAGGATTTTCAAAATTGGATATATCTATATCTCCTGCATACGTTACTAATTTAGGGATAACAATTTGTGATTCTAGTAGACTCAGATCATCAAGGCTACCTGACAAATGGCCATTTATAAATATCTTTCCAATATCAGATTTATCATACCATTTTTGATTAGATAAACCAGGTAGAACAGAGCCAAGTTGATGAAAATCAATAAAGGAGTTATTTATATCAACATCGAGAGTTAAATCCTCCAATCTACCTGTCAACGATCCTTCTTCATTGGTTACAACACCAGAGGCCTTCATCAGTCCAAGGTTCGATCTAATTATAAGGTCTTCTACTTTTAGATCTCCCTCAATTGAAGATATGGTCTCGGTAGAAAAATAATCTAATGAGAAGGATTTATTGTACTTAAAACTGATATCTCGTGGTCTCAAACTAAAATTATCAATTCCTTCAAATCGAATATCGTCTACAACTAAGTCTCCATTGTCTATTTTAAAAAAAACATCATCTAAAATATCATTTAGGGAGGTGTATGAAACAGATGCACCTAATAGATTCAAGTTTTTAATGAGAAAAGAAGGGCTAGTGATATTGACATTTTTCTCATCCTCTTTTTCTTCTTCTTTCTCACTTTCCGACATAATTAGGCAAGAGACAAGATCAATCCTTGGCTTCACAAGAAGAACGTTATTTAAATCAATTTCCAATTCATTTAGGTCAATTAGATTGGCACTCAACTCAAATCTTTCTAATTCTATTTCACCTTGAAGTTTATTATGTTGATCATCTATATATAGTTTTAAATCTTCAAATTCCACCTCTTTTATGGAGAAGTCTATTGGTTTAGATGCAGTCTTAGAAGTATCTCCTTGAAATGAGGTTACAAAGGAACCCCAATTGGACAACGGATCATCTTCTTTTCTATTAATATATACAGTGGCCCCATTAAGCTGAATACTGTTAAAGCCAAAATCATTTTTCACCAAAGAAAGCAAAGTAGATCTCGGACTTATTTTAAATGACTCTAATTTCAGGAGCGCACTACCTGTATTATCAAAAATTTCAAGATTTTCAAGAAAGAACCCGTCAACTATGTCAAATCCAGACTTTTCAAATTCAATTCCGACATTAGACTTTTTTTCAATGGGCGAAATAAATCTATTGATAATAAAAGATTGGAAAATATGACTTTTGAGAATTAAAACAGCAAGCAAAAGAAAAGCGATAATTACCGCCAATGCCCCTATTTTAAATCTTTTCAACATCAGAAACTATGATTGGATATATAAACAACTAAATAGTACCCAAAGTTAGTCCCTTATCCTCAGTATTTTAACTAGAATTTATTGATTTGTCAGCTTGTACTTAGAAAAGAGCTGAATACATTGGTATGCTGCTTTAGTATCATGCACTCTCAGCAACTTTGCGCCATTATTTAATGCTAGCATATGCAGTGCTGTAGTTCCATTCAGCGCATCATCAGAATCTGTTCCTAAAACTTTGTAAATCATTGATTTTCGTGAAATCCCAACCATAATAGGACAATCAAAAATGCGAAATGAATTGAGCCCATGTAATAATCTGTAGTTATCCTCTATAGATTTTCCAAAACCAAAACCAGGATCAATTATGACATCATTGATTCCTGATTTAATACAATCCCGTAATTTTTGCTTGAAATAATCCAATTCAGACAATACAACATTCTTTTTGTATGTAGTATCATTCTGCATGGTTTCCGGGTCTCCTTTCATATGCATTAGGATATAAGGTAAATTTATTTTTCCAAGAATAGGAATCAGATTCTTGTCTAATTCTCCTCCACTAATATCATTAACCATATTTATACCGAAAGGGACAGTTTGTTCCACGACTTTTGACCGATAAGTGTCTATTGATATTATTAAGTCCGAATATTCTCTTCTTAATATTTTCAGAGCCCAAACTAATTTATCAATTTCCTCCTCTACAGGTATCTCCTTCGCTCCAGGTCTTGAAGACATCCCTCCAATATCAATTATATCAGCCCCTTCTTCGAGGTGCATTTCAACCATGTTTATCAACTCTTTTTCATCGTTGACTCTACTCCCTTTAAAGAAGGAATCATTAGTAAGGTTACATATTGACATAACCTTTGGCACATTTAAATCTAATAACCTTCCTCCACAATTAATTGTCATGAGTTAACAAACCGTTATATTGATAAATTGAGTATGAAATTAGTTTGAATAATTGGATAACACATTTAATTTCACACTACTTTCCATTTTATACTTGACATCAGTATGCTGAAGCTTATTCCGTCTTTTTTGGGTCTTAGTGCTCTCTTTTTATCTGTCCATAGTTGTACACCTGTTGAGAAGCAAGAGATTATAGAAGAAATAGTCATAGTCCCAGATACTATTTTTGGATTTAGCGATGACCAATATTGGTTTGAAGGAAGAAAAATAAAAAACAATCAGTTTATGACTGATTTCTTTCAGGAGTTTGGTGTTGAGTATCAAAAGATAATAGAGTTAGAAAAGTTAGCAGAAGAAACTCTAAGTCTTAGAAAGATAAAAGCAGGAAACATTATGACCTGTGTAAAAAACGGAGAATGCAAAAATCCAGAATACTTCATTTATCAACCAGATGATTATCATTATGTAGTATATGCCTTAGGTGATAGCGTCTACACCCAAAAAACTGAAATACCACATTTTGCATGTCAAGAAACAGCCACAGGAGTTATAGAAACTACTCTTTGGGACGCAATGGTAGAGCAGAATATGAGTATTTCTCTGATTGACAAAATGGAGGACGCTCTAGCCGCATTTGATTTCACCACGGCCCAAGTAGGAGATCAGTTCAAATTGGTCTATGATGAAGTATACATAGATGAGACCCCGATGGGAATAGGTCAATTGTATGCTGCCTGGTATAAGACTGGGGTTGATACATTTATGGGTGTATACTTTGAGAATGAAAAGTATGAAGGGTTTTATGATGAGAAAGGCAGGCCGACAAAAAGAGCCTTTTTAAATGCTCCTATAAGAGCTAGTTATCGAATATCTTCCGTTTACAACCTCAGGAGATTCCATCCTATAGATAAAAGAGTAAAAGCGCACTTAGGTACTGATTATGCTGCTCCCTATGGCACTCCTATAAGGGCCGTTGCTGATGGTAAAGTTGTAATTGCTGGATATACAAAAGGCAATGGAAAATATGTCAAGATAAGGCATGACAAAACATATCAAACTCAATACTTGCATATGCAAGGTTATGCATCGGGAGTAAGATCAGGCAGGCATGTTAAGCAAGGTCAAACGATCGGATATGTTGGCAGCACTGGTAAAGCTACAGGTCCTCATGTTTGCTTCCGATTTTGGAAAAATGGTAGGCAAGTGGATCATCGAAGAGAAAATTTTCCTCCTTTAGACCCTATGCCTGAGAAGCAAATGCCTGATTATTTAGAGAAATTTGAAGAAATGTCGAATTTCCTGGCAAGAATCACAGGAAATTTTGATGGCAGAGATCTTAGTTATCTGTACTAGTATTTAAGAATCTATCTCAATAGAATACTTCATTTTTGGTAAGGAAAATGAAAACACTGTGCCTTTATTTTCTTCACTTCTTACTTCTATTTTCACTTCATGAGCCTCTAAAATGTGCTTAACAATAGCCAAGCCTAACCCTGATCCTCCAGATTTTCTTGCTCTACTTTTGTCTACTCTATAAAATCTATCAAATAGGTGTTTAATGTGCTTTTCTTCAACCCCAATCCCATTATCCGAAATTTCAATTTTCAAGACATTACCAAGGTCACTGAGTGAAATTTTTGTTTTGCCATTTTCTACTCCATATTTTATAGAATTAGTCAGCAGATTTTCAATTACCTGGCGAATTTTAGGTCTATCTGCTTCAACCCAAAGCCCTTGTTCTCGAGTTTTCTGAAGAACTAATTTTATCGACTTCTCTTTAGATACAATTTCAAGATCACCAATAACTTCTTCTATTAGCCTCTTTAAATTAAACTCTGTTTTGTCCAGTTTGGAATCTTCTTCGAGTTTATTGATTATTTCAAGATCATCGATTATGAATTGCAACCGTTCTGCATTTGAAACTGCTTTTTCAATGTACCTTCGGTTGATACTTTCATCTTCAAGTCCGCCATCAAGAAGAGTATGTAAATATCCTTGGATAGAAAAAAGAGGAGTTTTTAACTCATGTGAAATATTGCCAAGGAAGTTCTTTCTATATTTTTCAAGTTTTTTAAGATCTTCAATTTCATTCTTCCTCTTAGCCGCCCATTCTAGAACTTCTTTATTTACAATATTTAAATTTGTATTGGCATCGATTTCCGGACCTACTCTCTCCATTTTTTTAGAGGAAGGGTCATTGATTATTTTATAAATCAATTTTAATCTAGAAAAAACGAGGTTTGACAAAAATGCCTTGACAACAAGAAAAACACATAGTACAAATAATAAAGCGACTGCAGCTTTTAAGAACCAATTAATGGTCTCAAATGAAATCGAACTACATGCCCAATAAAACAAGCTAGTTACACCTAGTATCAATAGTGAGATAAAAAATGAGACGTTATTAATCGTCAGTCTATTAAACATGATTTTAGCCTATAAATTTATATCCGACGCCTTTATAGGTATCAATATATTCTTTACCAATTTTTTCTCTTAGTTTTCTAATATGTACATCAATCGTCCTGTCCCCCACGATGATTTCAGAGCCCCAAACTTTCTTCATAATATTCTTTCTTTTGAATACTTTTTCAGGCTTAGATGCTAAAAGGGCTAATAATTCGAATTCCTTTTTAGCTAATTTTATTACCTTTTCTTTTTTGATAACTTGCATTCTATCAAAATCAATAACCAGCTCCCCAAATTCTAGTTTCTCACTTTGAATTCCTATCTGGTTATTAAAATGTCTTCTTAGAATTGCTTTAATTCTACTTTTAAGAACATTAGGTTTAATCGGCTTATTAATAAAATCATCACCTCCACTATCAAATGCAGAAATTTCTGTAAAAGATTCACTCCGGGCTGTCAAGAATACAATGAGAGTGTTCTTCAGATCAGCGTTCTCTCTTAAGGTATTACAGACTTCTATGCCATCCATACCAGGCATCATTACATCCAAAATAATTAAGTCCGGTGCAAAATCATGTGCTTTTAAAATAGCATCAGGTCCATTTGTAGAAGTTTCTATTACATATTCTTCTTTTGAAAGATTATAACTTAAAAACTCGAGGATGTCTTCTTCATCATCTACAATTAGTATTTTCTTCGATCTCATAACTTATTTCTCATTGTGGACTCGCTTTAAACTATCTAGTCTATCTCCCACTTTCGATTGCAATAAATGATAATTTTTTAAATCCTTCTGAGTATTGATTAAAATACTATCAAACTCAACAGCATCTAGATCATATCGCTTCAAAATCTGCATTTTTACACTATCTCTATAATTATTAGCATCTGTACGTCCATATTTAACTAAAAGTTCATCTGCAATTAACATATCAGTCAAAATATCAACCATAACTTCATCTGAAATAGCTTCATCTGAATTTGTGCAGAAATGAAATAAAGAAGCCAATAAGATCGAAAATAGAAATCTGTTCATTCACCAAATTGTTTAGGAAATAAAATATTTGAAACAGAAGCTGAGGTAGGATGAAACTTACTCCAATTTTCACCTTTAAAATCTATGATGACTATACCACATGTAGGTAAATTATCAATCATGCTTTTAGCATATCTATTGGTCAAAGCTGTAAATCCAGGATTATGGCCAAACATGATGGCCGTATCTATTTTATTGGGTATACTATAAATTACATCCTCTAAAGTAGAAACATAAGCTTCATATATTTCCTCAACAACATTCCATTTTGCATTGGAGAAATCTTTGCGAAATACTTTCGCAGTTTTTCTTGCCCTCTTGGCAGGGCTTACATAAAAGGTGTCAATATTTTTGACTATCTCTTTGAGCTTCTGCGCCATAAAAGGTGCATTTCTTTTTCCTCGAGAATTAAGAGGTCTTTCAATATCTGATATCAGCATATCACTCCATGATGATTTAGCATGCCTCACCAATATAAGCTGTTTCATAAGAGGTCCATTTATTGTGTTAACTTAGTGGGTTACTCAAATATTTTATATTAAAATCGAGATCAAGAAGAAAGATATAAGTTTCTTTGAAACTTTTGTAGAAGATGATATTCTACCAGAAGCAGAATCTCTATTTGATCAGAACAGACTGTCTTTTCTATTTCGAAAAAATGGATTATTCAAAACTGAATGCATTGACTCAGAATTCACTTATAATCAGGAAATAAAACTTTCCAAAAATAGAATTGATAAGGTTTTTTGTAGCTGTGAGAAATCTACAACCTGTGCACACATTACCGCCGCTCTGTTCTTGATTAGGCGTGATTTATCAAAATCAGTTTCGGCTAAAAGAAAGATTCTTTCTAATCAGAATTTTGTAACCAACATAAATTCTAATGAATTAGAAGCTTTCATAATATCGAGGATGAAAGCAGATAAAGACTTCAAAACACTCATTCAAGCGAGATTCTTAGTTGAAGTGAGTGGAGTGGAACATTTCGAAAACTATCTTGATCGCGCTTTTCCACCATCGAAAACAACAAAAGTCACCCCCTCTCACAAAGAAGTAAGATTATTCTATCAAGTAGTAGAAGAGTTACATGATCAAATCAAAGATCTTATAGGGCTAGATAACTTGGTCGCAGCTTCCTCAATTTTAACACCGCTAATTAGGAAATCTTTCTATTTCAAAAATAGATTTGTAGATATACCTGATGCTTTCACAAAAACGCACCTCCACCTAGTAGAGATACTAAATACAATACATGACATAATTGAGGCACCATCTCTCAAATTACAAAATGCAAAGAATGTTATTACACTTCTAAAACTCTCTTATGTAGAACTTCTACATTTTAAGGAGAAAAAACTTATTCTCAATCTTTTAAAATCTAATTCCAATCATCGCATGGTGCTTCTTGCGCTAAAAGAGCAAGTCTCCCCTTCTTACAATAAGGCATATAGACAATTCTTATCAGCTTTGTCTTTCATTTGTTCAAAAAACAGGCAAAAGGATACACTCGATATAGGGAACATTTTTGTTGAAATATTTAGTTGGCAACAAAAAGGATATGATTATTTGGATGAATTATTCGACATTGGAAAAAAACATTTTCTGCCATCTAGGTTTGTCGAAAAATTATTGACACTTAGTCCTAAAAATGATATTCAAAAAGCGCTACAAATTGAACTTGCATTAGTTAGTATTGAAAAAAATAGATCCTCCACAATTTTTAAATGGGTCTATAAAAATCATCCATTAATCTGGCAAGAATCTAGAGAACAAATAACAGATAGATTAAAGAATGGAAAAGACCATCATACCTTAATCAAAATACTAATTCATGAAAATAATGTTTTGGCTCTTTTTGATTATTTACAATCCATTTGTGATATCAATATCTACCATAGATACCTGACTAATCTTCTGCAATTATCAAAGTCACAAACTTTAAAAATCTACAGTTTTTGGGCAAGTGAATATCTATCTAATCATTTTGGTAAAACCGCTCTTGATGAATTTGATAGACATATGAGAAAAGTAGCTGTAATTGATATCAAACTAAGAAATGAGATAGACAAATATGTATTAAAAAACTTTGGAGAAAGACCAAGTATAAACATGTAGAAGCTTTACTTTGCGAGTTCAATTTTAGAAAAACAATGTGGATATATGAAAAGATTTGAAGCTTGCATATTTGATTTAGATGGAGTCATAGTAGACACAGCAAAATATCATTATAAAGCATGGAATACAATTGCTCAAAAACTCGGCTTTGAATTTACTTGGGAGGAAAATGAACAATTGAAAGGAGTGTCAAGAGTTGATTCATTAGAAATTATTCTCCAAATAGGGAATGTTGTTATCTCAAATGAAGAAAGACAAAGTTACCTCGTATTAAAAAATGACATCTATTTAGATCTTATAAAGAATATGAATCCCTCGGAGATTCTTCCTGGTGTAGAAGATTTTCTTAGACAATTACAAAAGCAAGAAATCAAGATAGCTTTAGGGTCAGCAAGTAAAAATGCTCGCCCAATTTTGGAAAGAGTTCATTTGATTAATCTTTTCGAAGTAATTGTGGATGGTAATGAAGTATCAAAGGGAAAACCCGATCCAGAAGTATTTGAAAAAGGAGCTAAACTTCTGAATGTAGAAGCTCGAAAAACTATTGTATTTGAGGATTCAATAAGTGGAATCATCGCAGCAAATAATGGCGGGTTCAGAAGTGTCGGTATTGGAGAACAAAAAAATCTTAACGAAGCAGAATATGTCATTCCTGGCTTTAAAGATATTTCTGCCAACGATATTTTCAAAGCCTTATCATAAGATAAAACCCTTGTCAAAGTATAAACTTTAGAAAGATTGAAAAACTATTTTAAGAAGCACCCTTGGAAAATTATAGAAAATAAATTTACACCTGAATACAATCAAGTGAGCGAATCCATTTTTAGCATTGGAAATGGAAGGATGGGTCAAAGGGCAAATTTTGCTGAAACATATAACGGTGACACGTTGCAAGGAAGTTATCTCGCAGGGATATATTATCCTGATAAAACGAAAGTAGGTTGGTGGAAAAATGGGTACCCTGAGTATTTTGCAAAAGTTTTAAACTCCGTAAACTGGATAGGAATAAAGTTAAAGGTAAATGATCATACTATTGATCTTTCTCGACTTGAAGTAATTGATTTTTACAGAGAATTAGACATGAAAAATGGAATTCTCAAAAGACGATCAATTGTAAAAGTCGACAAGAAAACCTCCATTCAGATAGAATCTGAACGGTTTTACAGCTTACAGCAAAAGGACCTTTCATTTCTTCACTATTCTGTGAAGAATCTAGGTCAGAAATGTAAAGTTGAAATCACCTCCTTTCTACAAGCAGACGTGTGGAATCATGACACTAATTATGATGAGTCTTTTTGGCAATTTGACAAATCAAACATAAAGGACAAAGTCTATTGGATACAATCCACAACTCGTAAAACAGAGTTTACCGTTGTTGCCGCCCAAAAAAATGTGGTCATGCAAAACGGCCGCAACATCAAAGATAAAACATACAAAAAAGGAGAACAAAATATTGGACTCACCTATAAATCAGTTCTTAAACCTGAAGAGTCCATTGAATTGATTAAGCATACTGCAATATGCTCTTCATTTTATTACGACAAAAAAAATCTTAAGAAAACGACCTTAAATCGAATTAAGAAATCGATAAAGAAAGGATACGATGTTCTCATTTCAGATCACTCGAAAGCTTGGAATGAAAAATGGAAAACTATGGATGTTCTTATCGAGGGGGATGTAGCAGCTCAACAAGGGATTCGTTATAATATTTTTCAACTTCATCAAACATACACAGGAGAAGATTCTAGATTAAATATTGGACCAAAAGGGTTCACCGGAGAAAAATATGGTGGAAGTACGTATTGGGATACGGAAGCATATTGTCTTCCATTTTATATGGGTACCTCTACTCAATCAGTATGCAAAAATCTATTAAAATATAGACACAACCACCTGCCTAAAGCAATAGAAAACGCCCAAAAATTAGGTTTTGTAAATGGTGCTGCTCTTTATCCAATGGTGACAATGAATGGTGAGGAGTGCCACAATGAATGGGAAATCACTTTTGAAGAAATTCATAGAAATGGAGCCATTGCATATGCGATTTATGATTATATAAGATATTTTGGAGATGATGGATATCTAGCAGAATATGGAATAGATGTATTGACTGGCATATCACGTTTCTGGGCACAAAGAGTAAACTGGAGTACTGATAAGAATGCTTATGTAATTCTGGGCGTAACGGGTCCAAACGAATATGAAAACAATATAGATAATAACTGGTATACTAACTACATGGCAAAGTGGTGTCTCATCTATGCTTATGACTGTTACAACCTACTTATTGAAAGTAACTCTCTGTTTCCAAATGATATGATAGCTAAACTAAACTTATCAAAGAAGGAAGTGGAGTCGTGGAATGATATAGCATCTCAGATTTACTTTCCAACGTCAAGGAAGCATGGTATTTTTCTTCAGCAAGATGGATTTTTAGATAAAGAACAAGTACTAGTAGCTGATCTAAAGAATGAAGAAAGACCTCTTAATCAGAAGTGGTCATGGGATAGAATTCTTAGATCTCCATACATTAAACAAGCTGATGTACTTCAGGGAATGTATTTTTTCGAAGAGAAATTTTCTAAAAAATCATTGGAAAACAACTTTAATTATTATGAGCCGCGTACAGTACATGAATCTTCATTGAGTCCATGTGTACATTCAATATTGGCTGCTTCATTGGGAAAAATGGATAAGGCCTATGAAATGTATTTGAGGACATCCCGATTAGATCTAGACAACTATAATAATGACACTGAAGACGGCCTCCATATTACTTCGATGGCCGGGTCTTGGCTTTCAGTGATTAAAGGATTTGCTGGCATGAAAATTCAAAATAATTTGCTCTCATTTCATCCATTTCTTCCAGAAAAGTGGAAATCTTACTCATTCAAGATCAAACATCAAGGGCAGTCTATTAAAATTAAAGTAAATGGAGAAGAGATAGCACTGGAAAACGAGAGTAAGAATGACAAAATCGTCAAAATATTCAATAAACGAAAAACCATTGCTGCTTTTGGCAGCATAACAGTGAATCACAATTAATATCATGAACAAAATCATAGCATTCTTCCTACTCTGCCTCCTCATGTTATTTGGATGCCAAGATACAGGCACACGAGTAAGTGAATCAGCCGATGGTCTACCTCTTCCGAAATGGGCGGAATCAGCAGTACTTTATGAAGTTAATACTAGAAACGTAACTGCAGAAGGGACTTTCAATGCTTTTCAAACTCACCTTCCACGGCTAAAATCTATGGGGATAGATATTCTTTGGTTTATGCCTATCCATCCTATATCTATGAAAAATAGAAAGGCTACCAATGGAGAGCTAGTAGAATCAATAAAAGATCCATTAGAAAGGGCAAAATACCTTGGTAGTCCATATGCAGTGGCAGATTATAAAAGTGTAAATCCAGATTTGGGAACTACTCAGGATTTCAAAGAATTTGTGAAGGTTGCTCATGAAAAAGGACTGAAAGTGATTATAGACTGGGTACCAAATCACTCAGGATGGGATAATTCATGGATTACAAATCATCCTGAATGGTATACAAAAGATGAAGATGGAAAAATCACAGATCCAATAAATCCCGAAACTGGGGAGCCTTGGGGATGGACAGATGTAGCAGATCTGGATTATAATAACCAAGAAATGAGGCAAGCTATGCTGGAGTCCATGAAATTCTGGGTTACGGAAGCAGATATCGATGGATTTAGAGTGGATGTGGCACATGGAATTCCAGATGATTTTTGGGATCAGATGAAGGCAGAGTTTTCTAAACTTCCTAAAGAACTATTCTTATTAGCAGAATCTGAAGTTCCCTACCATAGAAATAGTGGTGCTTTTCATGCAACATATGGTTGGAGTTTTCATCACCTGATGAATGAAATTGCTCAAGGTGAAAAAAATGTAGAGGATATAAGGAAATGGTTAAAAAAAGATCGATCACAATTCAAAAAAGGATTTAGCATTCATTTCACTTCAAACCATGATGAAAATACTTGGGCTGGAACTGTAATGGACAGGATGGGAGCAGGTCATCAAGCTTTAGCTGTTCTAGCCGCTACCTTTGATGGAATGCCGCTCCTATACAATGGTCAAGAAATACCACTTAACTTCAGGGTACCTTTCTTTGAAAAAGACACCATTCACTGGGATAATATACAATATGAAGATTTTTATAAAAATCTTTTTGCATTTAAAGATCAATGCTCAGCAATTAGAAATGAAGGAGGAGCAGAAATAGAATTCATTAGTGATAGTAATGAAGTTCTTGCATTCAGACGAAAGGGTAATTATGATGATGCAGTTGTGATTATAAATCTAACTAATGAAACTCAGGAGTATAGTCTTGATATATCTTTTGAAAATTTTAGAAATATTCATACCAATTCTTTATTTGATGCCACTGCTAAAAAAACAATGGAAATAGGTCCTTGGCAATATATGGTATTAGATGGAAGCTATGGTAAATAGACTAGTGGCTCGTTTATTAGAAAATTCAGATGGTAAGTGTTAGAAAACTTAATAAGAAGGATGCTCAAAACTTGGCTTTAATAGCTAACAATAAAAACATATCTGATAACTTAAGAGATGTATTTCCCCATCCATATACCCTCAAAGATGCAGAATGGTTTATTGATTTTAACAACAAAGAATCACTTGATCATCGATGGGCTATAAAATATCATGGTGAATTTTCCGGAATTATTGGACTCCATGTAAAAGATGATGTCTATGCTCAAAACTTGGAATTAGGGTATTGGCTAGGAGAACAATATTGGGGAAAGAGTATTATGACTCAGGCTATAGATCTTGTTTTGAATATTGGTTTTTCTGAAATTGGGTGCCATCGTATTTATGCTTCAGTATTTTCATTTAACCAAGCTTCTTGTCGCGTTCTTGAAAAATGCGGCTTTAAAAATGAAGGCATTTCTGAAGAGGCCATTTTTAAAAATGGTAGCTTTTATGATGAAATCAGGTTTTCAATGTTAAGGCAAAGTTTCTTCAACAAAAAGTCTTAATCATTGTTATTATACTGGCATTCATTCGCTTCCTAAATATTCTATGAATATATTGCGGAGGACGTCAAATGTTTGATTCTTTTGTTTTTTCTGTTCTACTAAAACATATAATGTCAGAAATCGTATCGCCTAACATCAACCAAACTTTAGAACAGAACGGCACTCAGCCATGTTTTGAGGCCTTTCTTAAAAATGTCAATTCTTCACTTCATAAAGCCTTTTATGAAATCGATGATATAACCGAATTTTCAAAGAAAAGAAGATTCCCTTCTCATGTCTTAAAAGAGATTTTGTCTGCTGTGCCGTTATCAGTAGCAATTCCATCTGAATATGGAGGAAGAGGCTCACATGTAAAAGAATGTTTAAGTATTCTTGAAGCAGCATCTTATGAGTCGCTGTCACTTTCTTTAGTATTTGGGATCAATATTGCGCTTTTTATAGAACCTCTAGGAAAGTATGGTCATGAGAATGTAAAAAAGAGAATATTTGAAAAATTTCTAAAGGATCAGCATATGGGTGGCCTTATGATCACCGAACCAGATTATGGGAGCGATGCTTTAAATATGCAAACTTCAAATCAACAAATAGGTGACAAATATCATATCAAAGGCACTAAACATTGGCAGGGGCTGACTGGAATGGCAGATTATTGGGTAATGACTTGTAGAAAGAAAAGTGAAAGTGGGTCTTTAGGAAGAGATATAGACTTCTTCATTACAGATGAACATGATCCAAAGCAAAAGATTAAAGTACTTGAATACTATAACAATATCGGTCTCTACCCTATTCCTTATGGATTGAATGAAATTGATATTACTGTTCCAGAAGAAAATAAACTGATACCTGAATCTACAGGTTTGAAATTGATGATGGACCTACTTCATAGAAGCAGGTTACAATTTCCAGGAATGGCAATGGGCTTTATTAGAAGGATGTTAGATGATACCTTAGAATATTGTACCAAAAGGTATGTTGGAGGCAAATCTCTATTAGAGTTAGACAGCATTAAACATCAGGTTTCCAAAATACAAAGTGCTTTCACTATCTGCTCTGCAATGTGTCATAGGAGTTCACAGTTCAGTGGAATAGATAATAATGTGGCTGGAGATGCCATAGAGGCTAATACTATGAAGGCGTTCATCACTGACTTAATGCAAGACTGTGCCCAAACATCTGTACAACTTCATGGTGCTATGGGATATAGAGAAGAGCATGTGGCTTCCAGAGGAATTGTTGATTCCAGACCTTTCAGAATATTTGAAGGATCAAATGAGATGCTTTATTCGCAAATAGGCGAAATGGTCCTTAAAAAAATGACCCGCCAAAAAACTCTAAACCTGTCTGAGTATTTCAAATCTTTTGAACTTGTAGAACGTGCTCAAGATCACTTTAAAAAGATGCTAAACATCACATTAGAAGCAGGTCTCTCTCAACGAAAACTAGTAGAACTTGGGAGAATAATTAGTAGAGTCGCATCTGCTAACATGGTATTACATCTTGGTGAAAGTGGTTTTAAAAATGAATTAATCGAGAGCTGTATAGATATATTAAAGCAAGAAGTGAAAAGTCTGGTCTGTTCTTTTCAAGAGCACTCTCAAGTGTCTCCTTTTATCGATTACAAAGAAGGAAGTGAGTGGCTTCAATGTTCCTGATTAAAGTTTAGACCTTTAAAAACACTCCAAAAGAATAGGAAGGTGCAGCATAAATAATTTTTCCATCTAAAGCCGTTCCATAGCTTGCCGAAACACCCACTTTAGATGTTATCTGATAGGATATTTCTCCAGTCAGACTTGTAACTTCACTATTATTAGCAAAGAAAGAACCATCTATTGCTCCTGACTCTTCGTTATTCCTTGATTTTATAACATCATATCTTCCAGTCACATATAATTTTTGAGAAAATATTCCTATCCCCAATTCTGCTCCGTATCTTATTTCGTCTGAAAACCCTCGAATTCTTAGATTATATCCTCCATATACATTTCCATAAGCAGAAAATGCATCATTACCGCCTAAGGGTATACCGGCATCAATTCTGAATATTTGATTGAATTCACCATCCCCTGTTTGCAAATTTCCAGCTAGTCCTCCAGCATTTTCACCAAGAGGTATTCCAAAGATTATTGAAGCTGAAATCGATATAGCAGAATGTTGAAATACTCCATATTTCAAAGTGATCTCAGCATCTCCCGGAGAGTTTATTGCTTCACCGGGAGTAATAATTTCATTGGTTGTTCCTGATATCAAATTATTGACAACATTCCTACTGAGCAATGGAACATTTATAACTCCTGTAAATTTGTTAGTAAATCCATACTCACCATAAAATGTGGTATTGTATAGTCCCGTGGTAACATTTGGGTCTTTGAGGCCTCCAAGAGTATAATGTTGATCAGCGTTAACCCACCATTCAGATAATTTGAAATACCCCTTCCCTTTAGGTTGAGGCCATCCTCCACCCGAATAGACTGAGCTGAACATAAAGAATGATGATATTAAGATTAGTATTCTTTTCATTTCTAATTAATATGAATGTGATTATTCAAATACACCATCACCAACTTTTACATTGAATGGCTTACAGAAATATAATACATGGCTGTAATCATTGATAGCGACATCATCGATTTCATAATTATGTACACCTTTAAACGTAGTCACCTCACCTATTACCAAAGCATCATTTACTGTACTTGGATTATTGGTTAGATATATATATAGTCCTGGCAACACATCATCAGTTTCATAATCTTCACCAAAAGCTAGATTAACTCCTGTCTCTGTAGATGTCAATACAAAGTCTCCTTTCAAAGCATAAGAACTCGTTGATCTTAAGCTCCCCATTCTTTCATTCGGAACTTCAATGGTTTCTTCATCGACGGCTATTACCTTCTCCACTCTTATAGCCTCTCCTTCATAATTAATAGTGGCTGAAATAATGACTTCCCCTTTCTCCCTTGCCCATAACAATCCATCCTCGCTAATTATTGCAATATTGTCATTGCTACTGGACCAACTAACTTCAGTGTCTTCGGCTCTACCGACATTATTAAAAAACTGAACTTGTAATTGAATTGTTTCATCGATACCTATTGTATCTAAAGCGGTTATGAACCTCAATTGAGGCTCAACAAAATCTTCAACTATATCATCACCTATACAACTATAGAGGCTAATAAAAAGCAGAATTATCAAATACTTGTAATATTTCATATCGATTATAAATCAGTTACGAAGAAAATCCATATGAACATGAATGGCAACTAAATGAAGCTGATTTTAGAATAAAAGTTCTACTCACTCCATAAGTACATAATTCTTTGATTGTTCACGCAACCCCTCTTTACATCAATGTTTCTATATACTCATGAGCATTATAAAATTGTGCTCTAAGGTTGTATTTTTCAGTGTGAAAATGACTAGTCAAAACATAATCCCTTTGAATGAATGAACTAAAAACGAAAGCAAAACCACGTTTGTCAAGAGCCGCCATATGGAATATGTCGGTCGGTTTCTTAGGTATACAAATGGGTTTTGGTCTCCAAAATGGTAATGCAAGTAGGATCTTACAAACATTTGGCGCTGATGTTCATGAATTGTCCTGGTTTTGGTTGGTCGCACCTGTGACCGGGATGGTTGTACAACCCATTATTGGACATTTAAGCGATAAGAGCTGGGGACGTCTTGGAAGGCGAAAACCATATTTTCTTTTAGGAGCAGTTCTAGCTTCAATTGGACTTATTCTAATGCCAAATGCAGATATGTTCGTGGCTTTTCTTCCAGCATTATGGGTAGGAGCAGGTATGCTGATGGTAATGGATGCATCTTTTAACATTGCAATGGAGCCATTCAGAGCTCTAGTAGCTGACAATCTGCCGACCGAGCAGAGGACTGCTGGCTTCTCAATACAAACCGTATTAATTGGAATAGGAGCTGTGATAGGTTCTTGGCTCCCTACAATTCTGGCAGATTGGTTTAACATGGCTACTACCGCTACAGATGGAAGTCTACCAGCTAACTTGGTATGGTCCTTTATAATAGGAGCCATTATTTTGATGATGGCCATTATTTGGACCTTGGTAACAACCAAAGAATATAGTCCAGAAGAGCTGAAGGAGTTTTCTGATGTTCCAGAAGATAGTGACTCTGATAAGCGTAGTTTTTTTACTGCTTTTAAAGAAGACTTTTCTAATATGCCTAAAACAATGCGTCAACTAGGTTGGGTGCAGTTTTGTAGTTGGTTTGCGTTGTTTGGAATGTGGGTATTCACCACCCCTGCAATAGCCCAACATATATATGGTCTAGATCCTACGGATAGTTCTAGCCAATCTTTCAATGATGCAGGTAATATGGTCGGTTATATTTTTGGTGTTTACAACCTTGTTGCAACTGTATATGCTTTCTTACTTCCTTCTATTGCTCGAAAAATAGGAAGAAAAAACACACATGCTTTCTCTTTACTTATGGGAGGCCTAGGTTTGATTTCTATATACTTCATAGGTGATAAAGATTTACTAATTCTACCTATGATTGGTATAGGAATAGCATGGGCCAGTATTCTGGCTATGCCTTATGCCATTTTAGGAGGGTCTATTCCTCCTGCCAAAATGGGTATCTATATGGGAATATTTAACCTTTTTATCACCATCCCACAAATACTGAATGCTTTGATTGGAGGTCCAATGGTGAAATATATGTATGGAAATCAAGCCATTTTTTCTCTTGTAGCCTCTGGAGTAGTAATGTGCATAGGTGCATATTTAGTGAGATACGTAGAGGATACTGATGACATAACAATTGCTACCTAAATTGAAAATAAGACTTATCTGGATAGGGAAGGCTAAACAAAAATTCACTAAAGAAGCCACTGATCTTTACTTAAAAAGATTAAAACACTATGCTAAAATAGAGGTTGTAGAGCTGAAAGATGTAAAAGCCAGCTCCTCCAGAACTCAAAAAGAAAAAGAAGCTAAACTCTTCGAGAAATATGTAGAAAAGGGAGCCTACTCCATTTGCCTCGATGAGAAAGGCAAGGAGTACACATCAATTGGATTATCAAAAATGATTGCTTCCCTTCAGAATCAATCTACAAAAGAAATCAATATAATTATTGGGGGAGCCTTTGGATTTCAAAGTTCTATTTTAGAAAAAGCGAATGCAAAATGGTCTCTTAGTCAACTGACATTACCTCATGACATGTGTAGGATATTACTTACAGAACAACTATACAGGTCTTTCACCATATTAAATAATGAAAAATACCATAATCCCTAAGTAAGAAGTTATCCTTTTTCCTCTATCACTTCTTTAGATTTCTTAGCCTCAGTCTCCAATACATTCATCATGATACTATCCATATTTTCAGCTGGAATTTTTGAGAGTAAAATCTTTTTGTCTTTATCCATTAAAAGAATGAGAGGTGTAGATCTTACAAAGTATTTGGAAGTTACTCTTGACCTCATGTATTGATCTCCAGTGTTAAGAAAAGTCATCATATTCTTTTCAGTTACTCCAGTCCAACACGTTTCATATTTTTTACCGATTTGGTTACAAATAGAAACTACTCTGACACCATCGTCTTTGTATTTTTCTTGAAAATCTACTAAGTAAGGCATTGCCTTTGTACAATGACCACAATCCGGAGCCCAAAAAATAAGCACCGTGTAATCAGCTTGGAACAAACTCAATGTAAACTCATCTCCGTCCTCTTCAAATGTTGTGAAATCGGGTGCAATCTTCCCAATTAAAGTGGGCTCCATACTTTTAGCATTACTCACTATTTCCTCCAGGTTTTCCTCTTTGACCCACGGGGCGAGCCCTTTGTCATAATAATTTAAGGCTAAATGAACATACGCTCCATCTAGACCTATATACTTTGAGTTTCCATACTTATTTAAGAAATGACTTAAATAATACTGAAATGTCTTTTCTGCAGGTTTCATTTGATTCAATAAAAAATCCAATGATAGATTAATAGAATCTGCATTAATAGGAGTCAGTTTATCAATATAAAAATCAATCTTCTTATGGAGAAATGGAGTTCTCAGAGAAGCTGGATTTCCCAAATCCACCCCATCTAAATAATGCTCTTTATAGTATCTATATTTTTGAAGCTCTTTCTCCTCTTCGCTTCCTTGAAAACTAGGTACTTCAAAAGTCATATTCGCATTTATAATCATTGAGAACACTTGGCCTTGATGCTTTTCTATAAGTGATTTTTGATACGCTTCTACTGTATCAGCAAGATCACTCTTTTGTTGATTCCCTTCTTCTTGAGTTATTTCATTTTTCGAAACCAGAGTATCGATTTCTGATAACAGCACCCTCTGTTTTGAGAGATAATTGATGTAACTATAAAAAGCTTCATTTTCCTCTGAGCCTGATATCTCAGTTGCTTCTTTCTCCTTATAATCCGTTTTGATACTAAATTCCTGATCTTCAGTATTTACTAAAAATTGAAAAAAAGTATTGTTAGGTTTTGCCACAAGCATATACATTCCGGGATCCAATGCCTCCTCTCTTTTATATTCAAATTTGTACTTTGATTTAGCTATGAGCGTATCCTGGATAAGGATTTTCTCCCCAAAATGATATGCTATTAATAAGGTGTCATTTTCATAATTCTTGTATTCTATTTCAATGTTTACAACTGAGTTTGCAAAAACTGATGCAACGAATAGGGAGAAAATTAGAGGTAATAATGTTTTTCTCATTGTAATTGAAGTGATATTTAAAACCGTACTTATAACGATATTCTAACATAAATAGGTTAACAGGTTGTAGATTTTTTTTGAGTTATTTAACAGGAAAGCAAAAATTATTCCAGCACTTGGGTTGAATTTAATTGGTCTTAGCCATTTTGACCTGCTAAAAGATATAAAACAGCCATTCTAATAGCTACTCCATTTTCAACTTGATCTAATATTATTGAATGTTCTGAATCAGCAAGGTCACTTGAAATTTCCACTCCCCTATTTATTGGGCCTGGATGCATAATTGTAATTTCTTTTGAAAGCTTATTTACACGATCAAGGGTAATTCCATAATAAGTGGAATATTCTCTTAAACTGGGAATAAATTTCTCGTCCTGCCTTTCAAACTGGATTCTCAAAACATTAGCAACATCACACCATTCTAAAGCTTTGTCGATATCATATTCTACATCTATTCCTAAAGAAGTTGTCATTTTGGGTATTAAGGTGGGAGGGCCACATACTTTGACCTGAGCTCCAAGTTTCTTCAAGCAAAATATATTACTTAACGCAACTCTAGAATGCATAATATCTCCTATAATACAAACTTTAAGGTCATTAAAATTTTTATACTTTTCTCTAATAGAATAACTATCTAATAAAGCCTGTGTGGGATGTTCATGCGTACCATCACCCGCATTGATGACATTAGCATTGATCTTATTTGCTAAGAAATGTGGAGCTCCTTGTGTAGGATGTCTGAGCACTACCATATCCACCTTCATACTCAGAATGTTATTCACTGTATCAAGTAGGGTCTCTCCTTTCGTTACAGATGAACTGGAAGCTGAAAAATTAACAACATCAGCAGAAAGTCGTTTCTCTGCTAATTCAAATGAAATCTTTGTTCTTGTAGAGTTTTCAAAGAATAAATTTGCTATAGTAATATCCCTCAGTGAAGGAACTTTTTTAATAGGTCTATTTATAACTTCTTTAAACCCATCCGCGGTCTGAAATATGAGGTTAATATCATTAGGAGTCAGGTCTTTTATTCCTAATAAATGTTTTGTACTCAATACTGTTTCTTTCGACAAATCAGAAGTTATTTATCATCAAAAAATAGAATTTCATCTTTATCAGAATGTTCACTCCAATATACCCTCACATAGGCCTCATTCAATGCATCTACCGTTATTCCGACATAATTAGGTTGTATAGGAAGGTGCCTATTGAACCTTCTATCTACAAAAACCATGAGTTCTACACTATCGGGACGACCTAATTGCTGTAAAGCATTCATTGCAGATTGTATGGTTCTACCTGTATATAAGACGTCATCTAGTAGTATCACCTTTTTACCTTCTACAATGAAGTCCATTTCATTTTTACTTGGAGTTAGAGATCTTCCTCTTCTGAAGTCATCACGAAAAAATGTAATATCCAATTTTCCATATTTCAACTTTGGTACCTGTCCAAAAGCTTCTAAATGCGTAATCAGTCTATCAGAAAAAAGTGCTCCTTTCTCTTGGATTCCAACTATGCATGTATCAGAAAAGTCCCCATAGTTTTCTATAAGCTGCTGACAAAGTCTATCCAAAGTTAGATTGAACTTCTGTTTTGCTAAAATGACTTTTCCCTTTTCCATGAGGCTGTGTCCTAGTTCTTTTTTTGTTTTTTTGCCCAGGTATCTCTGAGACCTACTGTTTTATTAAAAACTTTTCGGTTTTCACTACTTTCTTGATCACAGACAAAATACCCTTTTCTCATAAATTGGTACTGATCACCTGGTTTTGCATCTTTCAGAAATGGCTCCATAGGTACATCTTTCAATGTGATTTTTGAGTTTTCATTAAAGAATTCAAGGAATTCTTTGTCTTCATGACCATCAGGAACCTCTTCAGTAAATAGTCTATCATACTCCTCCACATCAGCATAAAAAGCATGGTTTATAGAAACCCAGTGTAAAGTTCCCTTTGCTTTTATCCCTGAAGTATCTGAACCACTTTTACTATTTTGATGATAAATACATCTCACTTCTTTCACTTCTCCATTCTCATCCAGTTCATATGACTCACATGTAATGATATACGCATTTTTCAATCTTACAGATCTATCAGGACCTAACCTGAAAAATTTCTTAGGTGGATCCACCATAAAATCTCCTTTCTCTATAAAGATCTCCCTAGAGAAAGGCATATCATGACTTTTACTATTCTCTTCCTCAGGATTGTCAACAGCCGAAAGTATCTCTGTTTTATCTTGGGGGAAATTAGTGATTACGACTTTAATTGGATCCAACACTGCCATTGCTCTGGTAGCTGTCTTATTTAATTCATCTCTCACACAAGATTCGAGAAGAGCAATATCGATTAAGTTTTCACGCTTTGCAATTCCCACTTTGTCACAGAATGTTCTAATTGCAGCCGCAGGATAACCTCTTCTACGCATACCTGAAATTGTAGACATTCGAGGATCATCCCAATTGTCAACTAAGCCTTCCTGAACCAACTTTAGCAATTTTCTTTTACTGGTGATCATGTAAGACACATTCAGTCTTGCAAATTCTGTTTGCTTTGAAGGAAATATCCCTAAGTTTTCAATAAACCAATCATATAATGGCCTGTGATGAATAAACTCCAACGAACATAAAGAATGAGTGATACCTTCAATGCTGTCAGATTGTCCATGAGCAAAATCATACATAGGATAAATACACCAATCATCACCAGTACGATGATGTGTAGCTTTTTTCACTCTGTATATCACAGGGTCTCTCATGTGCATATTGGGGGATTCCATATCTATTTTTGCCCTAAGCACCATATCACCGTCTTCAACCTTTCCATTTTTCATGTCCTCAAACAATTGAAGACTTTCTTCTTTTGGACGATTTCTAAATGGACTTTCTTTTCCAGAAGATGTAGGCGTTCCTTTTTGCTCAGCTATTTCATCTACTGATGATTCATCTATGAAGGCTAAATCATTGGAAATGAGTTTTTGAGCGAACTCATAAAGCTGACTAAAATAATCCGATGCGTAACACTCATTAGCCCATTCAAAACCCAACCATTTAACATCTTTTTTAATGGCATCCACATAAGAAGTATCCTCAGTAAGTGGATTGGTATCATCAAATCTTAGATTTGTCTTACCGTTATATGTCTGAGCTATCCCAAAATTGAGACAGATAGCTTTTGCGTGACCTATGTGTAAGTATCCGTTTGGTTCAGGAGGAAAACGAGTATGTATTTTTCCTTTATGAAGACCATTTTTTAAATCATCTTCAATGATTTCTTCAATGAAATTTTTAGATGCTTTTTTATCCTCTGTCATTTTACATTCTTTCAGGCATTTCTATTCCCAATAAATCCATAGAATGAGCTAATACTTTAGAAACACACTTACTCAATTCTATTCTGAATGCCATAGCGAGATCATTTTCTGCAGTAAGGATTCTAAGGTCATGATAGAATTTGTGATACATCTTAGCCAGCTCAAACCCATATGTTGCTATTCTCGAAGGGTCGTATGACGCTGCTGCAATATCTACTTCATTGGGATAGTTCACTAATTTTTGAATAATATCAGCTTCAATTTGTTCAGGATTATAGTTTTCAGTTTTTATATCCTTTTTAAGCTCTTGGTATTTGCGTAGAACAGACTGTATCCTCACATAAGCATTTTGTATGTATGGCCCAGTTTGACCTTGCATATCGACACTTTCTTTGGGGTCAAAGACCATTCTCTTTTTTGGGTCCACCTTGAGAATAAAATATTTTAATGCTCCTAGTCCAATCTTTCTATAGAGCTCACTTTTCTCCGATTCTGTAAATGATACAATATCTCCTCTTTCTTCTGCCGAAACTCTTGCTTCACCTATTACATCAGCCACCAAGTCATCAGCATCTACAACTGTACCCTCTCGAGACTTCATTTTGCCAGTTGGTAAATCTACCATCCCATACGACAAATGAAAAAGTCCATCCGAATAGGGTTCGTCCAACTTCTTAAGGATCTCAAACAAAACCGAGAAATGATATTCCTGTTCATCACCGACTACATAAATCATCTTATCACAATGATGATCTTCATTACGTTTTTGTGCAGTTCCAATATCTTGAGTCATATACACCGACGTACCATCACTTCTCAAAAGAATTTTTTGATCCATTCCTGAGTCTTCAAGATCTACCCAAATGCTTTCATCTTCTTTCTTATAAAAAAGTCCTTTGCTCAACCCGTCTTCTACTGATTTTTTCCCAAGTAGGTAGGTATCTGACTCATAATATAGTATGTCGAAATCTACCCCTATTTTTTTATAAGTTGCATCAAATCCTTCATAGCACCAATCGTTCATTTGAGTCCACAGATTCCTTACTTTTTCATCATTTCTTTCCCATTTAATAAGCATAGCTTTGGCTTGCTTCCCGAGGTCACTGAATTCATTGAAGTAAGTATTCTTATATCTTTTAAAGAATATTTCTTTTGCCTCATTTTCTTTTCGTGAAGAATTGTACACATCAATTGCTTCCTCTTTTTGTTGCCATTTTGAATACTCTTCATTCAATTTTTTATCAAAAAGCACATAATAATCACCTACAAAGTGATCAGACTTGACTCCCTTTGTCTTGGGTGTTGCTCCATCAGCGAAAAGCTGCCACGACAGCATACTTTTGCACACAGCAATGCCTCTGTCATTTATGATTTGAGTTTTAATAGTCTTATATCCAGCTGCTTCTAATATCTTGTGAGTAGACCATCCTAATAGTATATTCCTTATATGGCCAAGATGTAATGGTTTATTCGTATTTGGAGAACTGAACTCGACTAAAACCTTTTCTCCTTTCTGAGGTAAATTACCATAAGAATCAGAGGAAAGAATGGATTGTAATTTTTCTACCCAGAAACTTCCTTCGAATTCAAGATTCAAAAACCCTTTTACCACATTAAATCCTGAAACAAAATCAAGATGGTCTGTGAGATATTCTCCTAATTTCACTCCTAATTCTTGGGGTGAGGTTTTTGCTTTTTTTATAAATGGAAACAATACGACGGTGTAGCTTCCATCAAATTCTTTTCTGGTTTCATTGATCAAAACCTCTTTTGAATCAATATCAAAGTTGTAAAGCTCACCGAAGGCTATTTTTACTTTTTCCTTTATATTATGTATAAACTTCATCTACTGATTACATTCAGGGCGCAAAGAAACTAAAAATGGTCTGCCCATATTTTCTTTTTTCAATAAATTGCCGATGATTTGTAAAATCATGAGTCGGATTATGTTCTATCACTAAAATTCCACCTTCTTTTATCAATTCATTTTTGACAATTAAATCTGGAATTTGTTTTAACCAAACTAATGGATAAGGAGGTCCAGCAAAAATATAGTCAAAATTCACCTTACAACTGGAAACAAATTTTTGAACATCTCCTCTTATCACTTTAATGCTGTCTGAGACTCCAAACTCCTCTGCTTGATTCTTAACAAAATGTATACATTTCGGATGAAGGTCTACATATGTCACATCATTACATCCTCTGGATATAAATTCAAACGAATGATTACCAGCTCCACCGAACAAATCGAGCATTTTGACATCTGAAAATTCAATTCTATTATGGAGAATATTAAATAATGCTTCCTTCGATATATCGGTAGTCGGTCTCGTCGGCCAACCTTTCATATTCGGCCTTAACAATCTTCCTCCTAAACTTCCTCCAACGATGCGCATCTGTTTAGTCGAGTTAACGCAACTAATGTAGTATTGGTTTCATTAGTTTCAGTGTCTAAGTGAATAATTTCTGGCTCTACTCCAAAAAAATGGAAAAACTTCTCCTTATCTAATTTTACCTCTGAGAAATCCCCGTCCATTAAGATCTGTGTTTCTCCTTTTTTCAGTTTGTACTGATCATAAATTAATGCGATATAGTAGTAAAAGTCAGACTCATTTCGGACTTGATAGCAATTTGCTATCTGAAGTTCACCTTTCTCAAAATATATGAGGTTTAAATTCCCGCTTAATAAACTTAAGTGAATTTCACTGCCGAGTTGATTAATTCCTATTGAATCAAGAAATACCTTCTGGTAATGAGAGAAATCACACATCACAATGTGCTTAGAAAGCGCTTTTGTTATTGGTTTTGGAATGGCATAGGTAAGAACTGATGAAGAGTTCACTACTTTTTCAGAAAATATGAGATAGCGAGTCAAATCGGATATACTGTGATTAAATTTTAGCAGTGACTTCTTGAAGGTCTCGCTATTAGATTCTAAAAGACTAAATATAGGATTGTTAAAAGCAACTATTGAATGACCGAATTCATGTTTATGCTGATTGAGAAGTGATGTTTTTGGTATAACATCTACATTGATTCTACCATAATGAAGAATCTGATTATTGGAATTAAACAAGCCATAAAAAAGGCTATCCCTTGAAAGGATAGCCCTGTATTTTAAATCCTTAGAAGATTGCTCTAAAGATATTTGTCTTCTTGAAAAAGGTATTTCTATTTCCAATTACCTTCTAAATTAGGCGAATTCAAACTTCCAAACCCTATCATATTTGCAGGATTATAAGTGTCATCATACTTCATATAGCTTGTGCTAGCATAGCTACCCATGAATTCTGACCATTGCGTCATAGTTTCAGTTACCCAAACTTTCGTTTTTTGGTAGGTCATTGTATCAGACGTTATTGAGAATTTAGCCCCATTAGAATATGGCACATTTGCCAATCCATCAAGATCAATTCCCATGGCATTAATCGAATCAATTGCCGAAGAATAAATTGTATTCACTATAAATTTATCAGGATCACCGGGAAACTCTGGATCTTCTAATACCTGTCTAAAGGGAATACTATCTGTCTTCAAAACATATGTTAATGAATCAAAACCGTTTGCAAATTTACCAGTTATATCTCTATAAAGTTCTTGAGAGGTACGAATGTCCTCAAGCTGAGCGACTACAGCTTCTTGTCTTTTGTCTTTTTCTGCTTTAAACTTTATCGGTTCTGCGATTCCAGAATAAAGAAGATATGCAAGAGCAGCAATCAATGCTATCAAAACCAAATTTAATATTATTCTCATTGTTGATTAATTTCCTTTTTGTACTTCGCAATAATAGCTATTTTCTTATAAATCATTGTTTTCCAAAGCCATGAAATCTATTTTTTTTAATGTCTTCAAATCTTTTTAAGATTATTATTCTTTCGCACAACTACATTTGCATTGATTTTAACAATGATTCATCTTTTAAAGATGATTTAAAACTTGATTTTGGTGGGTACTGATTACATTTTATCAATTGAATCATCTTGTGATGATACTTCTGCAGCTGTTTTTAAGAATAATAATATTGTTGCCAATGTAACCTACAATCAAAAAGTACATGAAAAGTATGGAGGTGTTGTCCCAGAATTAGCTTCAAGAAAACATCATCAGAAAATCTTACCTGTAGTAATAGCAGCTTTATATGAAGCTAAAATTGACAAGCACCACTTATCAGCAATAGCAGTAACAAAGGGCCCCGGGCTTCTAGGAAGTCTACTGGTTGGGGTATCATTTGCAAAAAGCATGGCTGCGGCTTTGGATATACCCATTATCGAAGTAAATCACATGCAGGCTCACATCTTAGCCCATTTTATAGAAGAGCCTTATCCATCATTTCCTTTTTTGTGCCTTACAGTATCAGGTGGACACACTCAAATAGTAAAAGTTAATGACCATTTGGATATGGAAGTCATAGGAACTACAATAGATGATGCAGCTGGTGAAGCTTTTGATAAAGCTGGCAAAATGCTTGGCTTACCATATCCGGCAGGACCACACATTGATAAACTTGCCAATCAGGGTCAAAATACTTTTAGATTCGCTAAACCCAAAGTAGATGGACACAACTTTAGTTTTAGTGGATTAAAAACTTCTATTCTCTACTATCTAAAAAAAGAAATAAAAGAAAATCCAAAATTCATCGAAAATAATTTGAATGACTTGTGTTCTTCAATACAATCCACAATAGTGGAAATCTTAATTAAAAAACTGACAATAGCTTCGGAAGAGTACAAAATACAAGATTTAGCCATAGCAGGAGGGGTGTCAGCAAACTCAGGACTGAGAAAAGAACTTCAAAAATTATCCGAATCCAATGACTGGAATGTTTTCGTACCTGAATTTCAATATTGTACTGATAATGCTGGAATGATAGGAATCACAGCCTATTATAAATTCTTAAAAAAAGAATTTAGTTCTTTTGATATGGCACCCGAACCCAGAATGAAGTTCTAATCAATTATTCAAAATCAATATCAGAACTTTTAAAAAGATAACGAAGTGCCATTACCTTGTTTCTGCCTATTGTAATAATCAAACACTTTATCCACCACAGCGCTTCCTAGTTCATTTGGGTTCTTCCTAATCACCGCTTCTTCTTTACCAATGGCAATAAACAAACCATCCACGGCTTTTGCTGCTAGGAAATCCGATAGCGATCCTTCTACTTTATTTTTTGCAAAAATGTTATGAGCTGATTGAGCCATAGGCCAATACTTGTTCACATCGGTTTTCTCTAGCTCTACATTTAATCTATCACTATATCTCTTTTTTACAGCTTCATACATTGCATTTTTCATAACTAATGTAGCAGCATCTGGTCCTCCCATGACAACTGCCGCTGCATCTTCAAACTTCACTTCTTTTATGGCATCAGATACTAATCCTTTTGATTCTGTCAATGCTATTTCACTTGCATCTCCAATAGATTTTGTCACCCTGTCTATCTCATCACCTAGTCCTAGAGTCCTCAATGTCGCCAATACAGGTTTAATCTCTTCAGGAATAATACTTTCCACACCATTCTGATTGAGTTTAGCAAGTTTATCTATCGCCCTAAATACACTAGTATTCAGAACCTCTTTCAGTGCGCTGACAGTTTCCCACACAGTTGGCTCAGATAACAAACCTTGAATTGTAGCACATGAAGTAAATGTCAATGCTAGGCTAACTGAAATAATTACCTTCTTAATTATTATTTTATATTGAACTCTTTTGATAATCCGATTTAAAAAATCAAAGTAATGTTTTTTAAATATTAAAAAATCGTTAAAATCAAAAATTAACTTTTTAACCTTTTTTGTTCCAAAACAACTGTAGACATTGACGATTTAAGAAATTCTTGCTTAAAGCATTTATCTATTTGATCCAAAATCTGTCTAGTCCGATCCAAACCATGTAACATCGCAATATTATCCTCGTTTTATTAATCGAAAGCTTTCACAACACAACATTTTTTTAAACTTTCAAAAACGTCATCATGAATTTTAAAGCATTTTTCTTATCAAGCCTTTTCTTATTCGCCATCGCAGGAAGCGCATTTGCTAACAATGCAGATTTAATTCCATCTAAAGATTTGGCCAAAAAAATCAAATCAGAACTCTCGAGAGTAGATTTAGATTACACACAACTCAATGGTGAAACCTTAAAGATCAGATTTATGATCAATGAGAAACAAGAAATCATTGTTTTAAGCACAGACAACAAGAAACTTGATAATACTATCAAGGATGCACTGAATTACGACAGATTAGAAAGCAAGGAATTAAAGCCTTTTGAGGTATATGTGGTTCCAGTCACTTTTGAGTCAAAATAGAAGAATAAATAAATTCTTTTCGAGGCCTCTTCAGTAAATGCTGAAGGGGCTTTTTAGTTTAGCGCTCTTATTCTTTATGAATTTTAAATGAACATTTATAAATAGAAAATTCACAATTTATAAACGAGATTTAGTTATGCCTTCCCAAATGGAAGAATATCAATAGAAAAAGAATATTTTTTGGATTCTTTACGAACAACTTATCACAAATTCCGAATATGACAACCCTACTAGTCTATTGTTTTGATTCATTTGATCGAATAAGCACTTAATCTTATCGAAACTCTGTAACATCCGAATATTATAAACGTTTAATTCACAACAAGCTTTTACTTTATAATTACTAAAAGCTTTCACAACACAACATTTTTAAATTTTCAAAAACATCATCATGAATTTTAAAGCATTTTTCTTATCCAGTCTTTTCTTATTCGCCATTGCAGGAAGTGCATTTGCTAACAATGCAGATTTAACGCCTTCTAAAGATTTAGCTAAAAAAATCCAAACAGAACTCTCGAGAGTAGATTTGGACTATACTCAACTTAATGGTGAAACCTTAAAGATCAGATTTATGATCAATGAGAGACAAGAGATCATCGTTCTGAGTACAGACAACAAGAAACTTGATAATACTATCAAGGATGCGCTGAATTACGACAGGTTAGAAAGCAAGGAATTAAAGCCTTTTGAGGTATATGTGGTTCCAGTCACTTTTGAGTCAAAATAGAAGAATAGATAAATTCTTTTCGAGGCCTCTTCAACAAATGTTGGAGAGGCTTTTTTATTATATACCTTTCCTAATTATACGCGTAAAAACCTAATCCTAACTCCTCTAGTAAATACTTCATTTGAGGCAATAAAGGCTATTGTCATACTTTTCCTTTTCGAGGCCATTCTCCTTTTCTCCTTTTTCATTAAGAAAAAGGTTTAGAATAATTTCTAAAAATCATTTCAACGGACTTATATTTTGAATATAAAACATTAATAATCAACACTTTATTGCCAGAGGAACATAATCTGAAGTGTAATAAAAATGCAGATCAATTAGATTTCAATTTGACAAAACCGAAATGGACAATGGAATTTACTCTACGGATAATTGGATGATTGTCAAACAATACTGAGCCAAATATTATAAACTTTAGATCTTTTGATTTCATTAGTCCACTATATAGATTCATTTAATCCAAAATTTACTTGGACTCATCGAAACAGTGTAACATCAGAGATTTATTCACGTTTTATTTACAACAAGCTTTAGTCACAACCTGAAGCTTTCACAACACAATATTTTTTAAACTTTTAAAAATGTCAACATGAAATTCAAAGCATTTTTCTTATTCAGTCTTTTCTTATTTGCTATCGCAGGAAGTGCATTTGCTAACAATGCAGATTTAACACCTTCTAAGGATTTAGCTAGAAAAATTAAATCTGAACTCTCGAAAGTAGATTTGGACTATACTCAACTCAATGGTGAAACCTTAAAGATCAGATTTATGATCAATGAGAGACAAGAAATCATTGTTTTGAGCACAGACAACAAGAAACTTGATAACACTATCAAGGACGCATTAAACTACGACAGGTTGGAAGGTAAAGAACTAAAGCCTTTCGAGGTATATGTGGTTCCAGTCACTTTCGAATCAAAATAAGAAGAATAGATAAATTCTTTTCGAGGCCTCTTCAGTTTTCCTGGAGAGGCTTTTTTTATTCTTTTATGTCCGAAGAATTTTCAAAATTCAATGAAACCGAATTAATGCAATATCTCAACCCTGTAGGTTCAGGGCCATCTGGAAACACATGTCCTAAATGACCATTACATCTAGCGCATAAAACCTCTACTCTTTTATACCCCACCTTATAATCCACATCTTCTGCTATATTCTCATCTTTAATAGGACTATGAAAAGATGGCCACCCAGTACCCGAAACAAATTTCGTGTCAGATTCAAACAGTGGTAATGAGCATGCTGCACATGTATATAATCCTTCTTTTTTGTTGTCCCATAAATCTCCTGTAAAAGATCTTTCAGTGCCTTTTTCTCTAAGCACATGATACTCTAAATCGGATAATTGAGCTTTCCACTCTTTTTTACTTTTTGTTATTTTTTCTATTGAAGATTCTTTCTTATCACCTTCCATGCTTTTTTGAGCCTGGGTATTACAAGAGAGAATAACTACAGTAAAAATTAGAGAAATAAATTTCATATTCACAATTGTCTAGTGGTTAAATATTTGATTATTAACACCTTATTTCAAATTTTGTTTTTGTCTATAGAGCCAATCTAAAACATTGAATCGGCAGAAGATAAGATGTTACCATTTTTAGTATGAACAGCATAAGTAAAACCCTTGTGGATAGAATATCCACCATAGTTACCATATTTGTCCATAGCTAAAAACCCAACTTGTAAATCTTTAACAGAAGTATGTTTGTCCCTGATTCTATCGACTATTTGTCGGCATGCTTCCATTGGACTCACTCCATGACGCATAGCTTCTACCACCATGGCACTTCCTGCAGTTCTGATTACAGCTTCGCCTAATCCTGTTGCACATGCTCCTCCCACATCACCATCAAGGAAAAGTCCTGCTCCAATCAGAGGAGAATCCCCCACTCTGCCGTGCATCTTCCAAGCTGCTCCACTAGTGGTACAAGCTCCAGCCATTTTTCCATCTTTGTCAATGGCCAGCATGCTTATAGTATCGTGATTCTCTATGTTAATTTGAGGTTGATATTCGGAGGTAGCCAGCCAATTTTCCCAATCCTTTTTAGACTTTTCTGTCAATAGGTTTTCGGTGCCAAACCCTTGTTCTAAAGCAAACTTCTTGGCTCCATCACCGACTAGCATGATGTGGGGAGTTTCTTCCATTACTTTTCTGGCCACAGATATAGGATGAACAAAATCTTTTAAAAAACAAACAGATCCACACTGGCTGTCATGATCCATAATGCATGCATCTAAAGTAACATGACCATCTCTATCTGGGAAACCACCTATTCCCACAGTTTGTTCTTCTGGATCACCTTCAATAAGTCTCACACCTTGTTCTACTGCGTCAAGTGAACTTCCTCCATTATTTATAACTTTCCAAGCTTCTACATTTGCTCTTTCACCAAAATCCCATGTCGAAATTACTGTTGGCTCAATAGATTTATTTGTATTGACTTGTTCTGCTTTACAACTATTGGCGATTCCTATGGCTGAACCAATTACAGCAGTTTTAGTGATGAATGATCTTCTTTTCATATGAATTATTATATGAACGAAAGATACAAGTAATCATGGTTTTAGCTAACAAACTTTATTTTGTCATAAATGAATGCACAAAACAGGAGGTTGAAGCTTTATGACCTCCACAGGACTTCAGTAAATGCCTTAATATCCATTGAACTAATTTGTCTAAATTGCGCTTTCAAAAATTAGCATATGAAACTTCTAATTCTTCCAATAGCCTTTTTACTTTTCTCAAATAACTCGAAACCAATTGAGGATCTTATTGCGGATGACCTGTCTTATTTAGTAGATTTTTATAAAGAAAGACATCAAAATCCTGAAATTTCCCTTGAAGAAAAGGAAACTGCCCTTGCTTTAGGAGCCGAGCTTAAAAAAATAGGTTTTGAAGTAACCCAAAACTTTGGTGGGCATGGAGTCGTAGGAATATATAAAAATGGTGACGGACCTATGATACTGTATCGAACTGATATGGATGCATTACCTATGGAAGAAAAGACCGATTTGGATTATGCAAGCACAAAGTTTATCAACTACAATGGTGACAAGGCGGGCACAATGCATAGCTGTGGACATGACATGCATATGACCTCTATGATCGGCACTGCACGTGCAATGGTCAAAATGAAAGATAAATGGAATGGAACATTAATGATGATAGGTCAACCTGCTGAGGAAATTGGTAGAGGGTCGAATCTGATGTTAAAAGCAGGGTTATATGAAAAATTTGGAGTACCCAATTATGGCATTGGACTACACTGCAGCCCTACAATTCCTGCAGGGCAACTGGGAGTTAGAGCAGGATTTAGCATGGCAAATACTGAGAGTTGCGATATTATTGTTCATGGCTTTGGAGGTCATGGTGCAGCTCCTCATATGACCATTGATCCTGTAGTAGTAGCTAGCATGATAGTCATGGATCTTCAGACTATTGTGAGTAGAAACCTTAAACCTACCTCTTCTGCCGTGATAACTGTTGGATCTTTTAGAAGTGGTCATAAGCATAATATCATCCCAGATCAAGCTCATTTACAACTTACAATTAGAACATATGAGGAAGAAGTAAGATTAATGATCCACAAGAGAATCCAAGAAATTGCAAATGGAGTCGCGATAGCTGCTGGCCTCCCACAAGAAAAAATGCCAGAAGTAATTTTCGATGATTCATCAACACCTGCAAATTATAACGACCCTATTCTCACTGCTGCTTTGCAAAAGTCTGCAAACGAAGCAATAGGTACAGCTAATATAATAGATGCTGAGCCACAAATGGTAGGTGAAGACTTTAGCCGCTATGGATCTACAGAACACAAAGTTCCTACAGTACTATACTGGTTAGGCACTGTGCCCGATGAAAGAATGAAAACGGGAGATCTGCCAGGGTTGCATAGCCCTTTCTATTTCCCTGAGATTGAAAAATCATTGACAACAGCAATCAAGGTAAATACGCAAACTATGATGGATTTATTTAATGGATGACTCTTCATTTCAAAAAAGTCGTGCTAAGAGTTTTATCATAACCTAATATATCTGACTTTTGCAGCAATGCAAGACAACAAAGTAAGAATTGGATCCCGAGGAAGTAAACTGGCATTATGGCAAGCTCATTTTTTCCAATCACTTCTTGATAAAAGAGGAATCCAAAATGAATTAAAAATCATCAAAACCAAAGGTGATCTCATTCAAAATATTGGCTTTGACAAGTTAGAGGGCAAAGGTTTTTTCACAAAAGAAATTGAAGATGCTCTATTAGCAAATCAGATTGATGTAGCTATCCATTCAATGAAAGATTTACCAACCACACTGCCTCAAGGGCTAGTTATTGGTGGAATATCTGAAAGGGCCAATCCTGCGGATATATTAATTATTAAGAAGGAGAGAATAGTAATATCTAATCCATTAAAAATCAAAGAAGGTGGTACTATAGGAACTTCTTCTATCCGAAGAAAGGTTTTACTCAAAAATTTTCAAAAAGACATTCTCTTTAAGGACATAAGAGGGAATGTACCTACAAGAGTTCAAAAATTAGTGGATGATGATGAACTCGATGCCATAATTCTTGCTGCTGCTGGAATTGAAAGGCTAAAAATTGATCTTTCTGAACACAAAGTAATAGAGTTGAATCCCGAAGAATTTCCTTCAGCACCAGCACAGGGTGTCCTTGCATATCAATGCAGAGAAGAAGATTTAGATATGAGAAGATTATTAAAATCTATTAATTGCATGGAAACACTGTCCACTGTGAAAGTGGAAAGAAAAATTCTTAACATCATGGATGGAGGTTGCCAGCTTCCTTTAGGTGCTTACTGTAATAAAGATGCAATTGGCAACTATCATTGTTTTGCAGCATTTACGGCACATCTAGACGGCAAATTATCAAAAGTGAAGCTCTCTCAAAATACTGCATCAAACCTTGCTGAAAGAGTAGTGGAGAAGTTAAAGGAGAAGATATAAATTAGCAACATGTACTTAATATATGACACTGCATCTGCAGGAAAGCCCTTAACATTCAAAGCTGATATTTCTGATGCTTCAAATTGGCCGAGGTTGATGCATTTGAGTTGGATCTTATTAGGCGAGGACTTGAAGCCAATTGAAGATCACAACTACCTTATTTCACCACAAGGTTTTACTCTCACTGAAGAATTAGCTAATAATATTCATGTGGAGTTGGATCAGTTTGATAAGAATGGGAATGATCTTGAGGAGGTCTTGAATAAGCTAAAAAAATCAAGTGAGAATGCAAAATATGTATTTGCTCATAATCTAAAATTGAATGGTTCGATTTTAGGTGCTGAGTGCTATAGGTCTTCCATGAATAACTTTTTAGGACATATTGAGTCTTATTGCCTAATGCATGAAGCTACTTACTATTGTAAACTGAAGAATAAAAGAGGAGGTGGTTATAAATGGCCTTCTCTTCAAGAAATGCACTCTATTATTTTTAATCAAGGATTTACTCCAGCCGGTAATGCAAGAGCAGATGTCATAGCTGCCTCTAGGTGTTTTATTGCACTTAAAAAGGCTGGAGCATTTGAAGACATCTTCTTTGATGACGAAGATTAATATATTCATATCTAGGAATTTAGCAACAAACAGCCCATTCCATAATCTGTTGCATCCAAGAGGAATTTCAATAGAAGATCAATCTCTTTTACACTTTTCACCCATATCATTTACAGATTTAAAATCTGAATGGGTGTTTTTTTATTCCAAGACTGGAGTAAGGTATTTTTTGGATCAAGGAGGAAGTCATAATAACAAAAAAATTGGAACATTTGGGCCCGGTACAGCTCACTTTTTCTTCGAAAGAACAAATAGGGAAGTTGATTTCATTGGTTCTGGGGAGAGAAATGATGTTGCAATAAAATTTAGGAAAGTATTAAATAATGATATGTGCCTATTCGTAGTAGGTAAGAATTCTTTGAGAAGTATTCAAAAGTCGATTAAAATTGATCAATTTCTTGAAGTTATAGTTTATGACAATAAGCCAAAAACTAATATTGACATTAATAATCCTAATGTTGCTGTATTTACTAGCCCAATGGCTGTCCAAACTTATTTTAAAAATTACCCTCATAGAAATCATTTGAATATAGCAATAGGGAAAACCACTTTTAAAAGTCTTTGTGATTGTGGAATCAAGAATAATCAAATTGCTGATAATCCAACAGAATCATCAATGGCTGTAGCATTGCAATCATATTTAAATAAATTGTAATAAGAATTGGATAACTTTGTGAGCACAGTCCTTATATCATGAGTACAAAGCGTAAAATCAAAGGAAAAACCAAAAAAAAGTCTAAAAAGTTAGTTAGCAACTCTTTTCAGTTTAAGTTTTGGAGAGACTTTTCTAACTGGAAATTTCTTTTACCTATTGCTCTATTAACCTTTACTGTATTCTCACCAAGTTTGGAAAATGGTTTTGTCAATTGGGATGATGATCGCAACTTCTTTGAAAATAAGAATGTCATGGACGTTCGGGCTGAGAACATCGGTACACAGCTCGGTAAAATTTTCTCATCTGGTGTAATTGGAAACTATAACCCATTACCCATAGCCACTTTTGCTTTTGAAAAACTATTTTTTGGATTTGAAAATCCAATGCCTTGGCATTTAAATAATATTCTTCTGCATATCCTATGTGCTTTACTTCTATTTCGGCTCATGAAATTGCTTAAACTGAGTAATCTTGCAGCTTTAGGAATCACATTGTTATTCGCCGTTCATCCTCTTAGAGTTGAGTCTGTAGCATGGATTACGGAAAGAAAAGATGTCTTATTTGGGGCATTTTATCTGGGAGCCCTCATTAATTATGTGAAGTATCACCAAAGTAAAAAACAAAAGAAATATCTGATCTGGGTATTTGTATTATTCTCTCTTTCTCTAATTTCCAAAATTCAGGCTGTGACTTTACCATTGAGTATGCTAGCTATAGACTATTGGAGAAATAGAAAGATAGGTTGGAGTTTGATAATCGAAAAGATTCCATACTTCGCGATGTCCTTAGCAATTGGGATTATAGGAATATTAGTTCTAAAAGATCAAGGATCCTTAGAATCAAATGCCACATATTCACTCTTTCAGAGATTTTTCATTGGTAGTTACTCCTATTTGATCTACTTGGTAAAAAGCATAGTTCCCTATGAAACATTACCATTATATCCATACCCTGAGACAATGCCTTGGTATATGTACGCATCTATGGCCCTAGTACCAGTATATTTTTATGGCTTTTATTATGCTTGGAAAAAAAGATATAAAGCAGTTGTATTTGGATTGGCCTTTTTTACATTTAATATTTTCTTTCTATTGCAAATACTCGGTGCCGGCCAGGGTTTTCTCGCTGATCGTTTCACATATATTGCTTTCATAGGTTTGTTCTTTATTACTGCCTACTATTTTGACCAAGTCTCAATAAAATTCCCAAAATATAGAAACATATTTTTGGGTTTTGGGGCTGCAATAATACTGGGTTATTCTTTCCTTTCATTTCAACAAAACAAAATCTGGAAAGACTCTGATACTCTTTGGAGTCACGTCTTGAAATATCATAGAAATATTACAGTCGCATGGAATAATCGAGCAAATTTTTATAGAGACCAAGGTGAAATTCCGAAGGCATTAAATGATTATTCTGAGGTAATCAGATTAGCTCCTGAGAAGTCTGGAGCATATAATAGTAGAGGCAAACTCTATTTTAACTCGTCTAATAGAAGAGATTGGCCATTGGCACAAAGTGACTATAAAAAAGCATTAAGTATAGAACCTCATAATGCGGAGTATATGACAAACCTTGGAGCTATACATGCCAAGATGGGTGACCAAACAAATGCACTTAGATATTTCTCCAATGCTATAACAACAAATCCTGATCATGCTGTCGCGTACCTCAATCGGTCAATTATGTATCAGCAACTAAATAGGGCAGCGGATGCTTTAAGTGATATCCAAGTTTATCTCCGATTTAATCCATATCAATCAGACATTTGGTATGAATCAGGAAGATTAAAGAGAATTTTGAGAAGACCATCAGAATCTCTTGGTGATTTTAATAAAGCCATTCAGTATAATGCGAATAAAGGGATCTATTATTACGAACGATCCAAAGCTTATTATGACCTGGGTAATATTAATAATGCGAGAACTGATATGCAAAATGCAAGGCAATTGGGATATCAAGGAGAAGCATCTTATTCAGAATTATTGAGATAAGAGGAAGAATTAATGCTAAGAAGTTTATCAA
Organism: Saprospiraceae bacterium UBA7328; assembly: GCA_002471345.1. GTDB lineage: Bacteria > Bacteroidota > Bacteroidia > Chitinophagales > Saprospiraceae > UBA7328. Next base: position 17,956 of record DKPS01000064.1, on the reverse strand, counting down.
TAAAAAACTACGCTATAATAGAAGAGGTCGATTTTAAATTTGACCGAAATCTAAATATTATAACTGGAGAAACTGGTGCCGGGAAATCAATTGTTCTAGGCGCTCTAAATATGGTCTTAGGGGCAAGGGCGGATACAAAAGTTTTATACGACGAATCTCGTAAATGTATAGTTGAGGCGGATTTTCAAATAAATGACAAGGTAAAAAGACGTCTTTCAGAAGAAGAGGACTATGATATTGATGGAGAGCAGGTTGTCATCAGAAGAGAAATTAATAATAGGGGTAAATCCAGAGCATTTATAAATGATACTCCTGTTACTTTACAATCATTGCGTAAGACTGGATCTATTCTCATAGATCTACATCAGCAATTTGATACGATGGATATCAATGATGCTGATAAACAAAGGTCATATATAGATGCAATGGCCGCCAACGATAAAATCAAAGTCAATTATTCAAAATCATTCAAACATTATAAGTCTATAGTTACAGAACTGAATGCATTAAAAAATAAAGAAAAGCAGTCTGAGCAAGAATTAGAATATCTAAAATTTCAACTGACAGAACTGGAGCATGCAGACTTGGACAATACAAATATTGAAACATTAGAATCAGAATTTCAGACACTCAATAATGCAGAGGATATCAAGAGAATACTCAATAACTTTTCTCAATTGATATCAAACGCTGATTCCAACATTTCTGACCAGCTTTCTGACCTTTCTAAAGAACTACTTCCATTATCTAAGATCAATCCAATCATAGCCAATATTAAAGAGAGGTTAGATGATGCGAACGATGAATTAATAGATCTTCAAAGGCAAAGTGAAAACCTAGCAGAAGAAACAGATTATGATGAGCTAAAAATCACTGAGACTAAAGAACGATTGGACTTGATCTATTCTCTTCAAAAGAAGCATAAAGAACTAGACATCAAGGCTCTAAAGAAAATAAGAGATAATATACAAGTGAGAATAGAGCGCAATGACAATCTAGATGAGCATATTGAAATATTAGAAAAGAAGCTTTCTGAAAGCAAAACTGAACTAAAGCAAATTGCACATAGGCTGACGGAATCTAGAACAAATGTTTCTGGGAATTTTTCAAAATCTATAGAAAAAATCTTACAAAAGTTGTCCATGCCGAATGCACGATTTGAAATAAAAATCAATCCACTTCCAGCATTTGAAGAGCATGGAAATGATGATATTGTTTATCATTTTAGTGCAAATAAGGGTATCCCTCTGAACCCCATTACACAAATTGCATCGGGTGGTGAAATGTCTAGATTAGCTTTATGTATCAAATCAATCATTGCGGATAGAACTAATCTCCCTACAATGATTTTTGATGAAGTAGATTCTGGAGTCTCAGGTCAAGTTGCACTGATTATGGGGCAACTCATTGGTGACCTTTCTGAAAAGTATCAAATCATTACTATCACGCACTCCCCACAAGTCGCTGCATATGGAGACGAGCACTTCTTCATCTATAAAGAAGACACCTCCGAAAGATCTTACACTAAAGTCAGGAAACTCGATGAAGATGGGCGAATCAATGAGATAGCGCATATGCTCAGTGGCAATCCTCCTACTCCATCTGCTGTAACAAATGCAAGAGAGTTGATGGAAATGGTAAGAACAAAATAGATTAAAAGACTTGAATCAAATAATAACAACAAAATGGATCAATTCCTGATCAGAAAATCTAAGAACGACAATTTCCCTCCTCCAATATCTAAGTAATATTGGAGTGATTGATTAGAACTGACAGATCGCGATAATTACAGTGATTGATTGTAACAAATTATAATTTAGCAAGAATAGTTTAAAAGGGATTTATAATATCTATTTTGGCTAAGCTCTGGGACACATTTCTATTTTTTCCGAAAAACCCTTGGATAAATCTTGACTTGAATATCGGCTTCCTAAATCTCCTAGGTCAAATTGACAAATAATATTACCGTAACATCTAAAATAGTTAATAGGGTAAAAAATGATTTACTTTTCTCACCTATAATATATAACTGCGAAAGCAAACTAATAGCAACAGCTAAAAATTAGAATGAAGATTCAACCATTGTAAGTCATGAATTTAACCTTGACAAAAGGAATAGAACACCCTTTCTAACCACGCCATTTATTAGAAAGGAAAGGATCAAAAGAAAAACTCCAAATCCTACAGACAGAACACCGCCAAAGGTAAAGACCATACCTAAAACAAATCCTAGTAAGATTTCAGGTCTATGTACAGTCATAAATAGCGACAATAAAAGGGGTAATAATATTACAAATTGCATGATATTTTCTAGTTCGAAATTCCATAATATACACATCAAAATTCCGAACAAAAAGGCTACAAGAAAACCATTGATAGTTCTACATTTAAAAGTATCATTGATTTGATTGGTTTTTATATTTTTCTGGATTAAAGAAAGTGATATCCACGCCGTTAATGGAACAGTAATAAGCCCCCACCAATTTGAAAAAGATGGCATATTTTCATCATGTAGCAAGTAGTGTCTAGCCACGCCTCCATGGAAATACTCCCATGCAACAAGTGATGAAATTAGAAATAATACAACCAGGCTAGAGCGTAGTTTTTTTTGGAAAACAACAAAGAGATTCAACATTTGTGAAATTCATGATTTGTTGCTAAATACCAAATGTCATTTCACCGTCAAACTTAATTAGACAGAATGAATCTAATGTTTGATGAAAGGCCAAGACCTGACTTAAATTATGATTTTTTTTGATTCTTCATGGTAGACCTCATTAGTCGTTTCATTATAGAGTTTTATAGACTAAATAAGGGCCTTTTGAAGAATTTAAACTTCTCATAACATTCAGTGTTTGTAGCTTTGTGGATCTCATTTTACAATGACCAAACAGAGTCAGCTAATGAGTGCTTATTGTCATCTTTGAATCGAAATAAATGAAGCTATTCCTTTACTCATTGTTAATAATTCTTTCCTTTTCTTTCTACTCTTCGTATGCACAAGAGAACATCACTATCAGTGGATATATAAGTGATGGATCTAATGGAGAAACTTTAATCGGATCCAATGTATATGTTGTAGAGCTACAAAAAGGAGCTTCTACTAATGAATATGGTTTCTATTCATTATCACTACCTCAAGGAAGATATACACTTCAATACTCCTATTTGGGTTTCATCACACAAGAGATCATTGTCGAGCTTTTCCAAAATCAAAAAAAGGACATAGAACTGGCTACTGAAGCGTCAGAATTAACAGAAATAGTGATTAGTTCAGAAGCTCCAAATGCCAATGTAAGCACTAATGAAATGAGTGTAAACAAGCTGGATATAGGTACTATTCAAAAAATGCCAACATTATTAGGGGAGGTAGAAATTTTAAGAAGTATACAGTTATTGCCGGGAGTAAGTTCCGTGGGTGAAGGAGCGAGTGGATTTAACGTTAGAGGAGGAAGTATAGATCAAAATTTAGTACTTCTAGATGAAGCTCCAGTATATAATTCATCACATCTATTTGGCTTTTTCTCTGTATTTAATCCAGATGCTGTAAAAGATGTAAAATTGTATAAAGGCGGGATCCCTGCGAGATATGGTGGTCGACTTTCTTCTATTCTAGATGTAAGGATGAAAGAAGGAAACAAAAAGAACTTAGCTCTCAATGGTGGAATAGGAGCGATTTTCAGCAGACTATCAGTTGAAGCTCCAATTGTAAAAGACAAAGCTTCTTTTATCATAGCAGGAAGAAGATCATACATTGATGTACTGGCTCAACCCTTTTTAAATGAAGATGTGGAAGGATCTGTGCTAAATTTCTATGACCTAACATTAAAAACCAACTTCGATATAGATGAAAAAAACACTCTGTTCCTTTCAGCTTATACAGGACGAGATAACTTTGGATTTGGTGATGATGCAGGTTTTAATTGGGGCAATGCTACCACTACCTTAAGATGGAATCATCTTTTCTCAGATAAGTTGTTCTCTAATTTTACCGTCTATTATAGTGATTATGATTATCAAATAAATTTTGGCAGTGAATCAACCAATAAATTTGATTGGGACGCCTCAATAAAAAACTATTCCTTCGAACCTGAATTTACGCTCTTCTTAACTCCTGGAAACATAGTAAGATTTGGAGCTCATGGTATTATATATGAATTCGAACCAGCAAATGCTGTTGGAGTAAGCGAAGGAGAAGTGACTGATCTTACATTACCTAAGAAATTTGCCATTGAAAGCAGTCTATTCATTGAAAATGAAATTGATATCGGCGAAAAGCTTTCTCTTAACTATGGATTAAGGTTTTCGATGTTCAATTACACTGGTGAAGGCACGGCTTATGAATATGCAGAGTCAACTCCAGGGCTTCGTCGGCCTGTTGTATCTTCTCAAGAATACGACCAATGGGAAAGTATCAAAACTTATAATAACCTGGAACCTAGATTATCATTAAAGTATCAATTAAATGATAAGCAATCATTTAAGTTGAGTTATAATAAAATGTCTCAATACATACATCTAATTTCAAATACAACAGCTGCAACACCTGTTGACATATGGACTCCATCTACTAACAACATTAAGCCTCAGATTGCGAATCAAGTTGCATTAGGTTATTTCCAAAATTTCAAGGATGACATCTACGAGTTATCAGCAGAAGTATATTATAAAAAGATGGATCAACTAGTTGATTATATCGATGGCGCAGATCTATTAATTAATGAATTATTGGAAGGTGACCTATTAGAAGGACAAGGGAGAGCATATGGTCTCGAATTGATGTTTAAAAAAACGGAAGGCAAGTTTAATGGATGGGTCAGTTATACTCTAGCTCGTACTGAAAGACAAGTGAATGGTGTAAACAATAATGAATGGTATGCATCAAGATTTGATCAGCTTCACAATCTAAGCTTAACTGCTTTTTATGATGTTTCTAAGAGAATTTCATTAAGTGCTAATTTTGCTTTAATCAGCGGTACACCTACTACATTTCCTACTACAAGATTTGAACAACAAGGCTACATTATTCCAGATAATGCATTTGACTCTAGAAACAATGTTAGGATTCCTTCTTACCATCGCCTTGATGTATCAGCCACACTTCAAGGAAAGAAAAATGAACAGCGAAGGTGGCAAAGTGAATGGGTATTTTCCATTTACAATTTATATAGTAAAAGAAATCCATTCTCCATTTTTACTAGACTTGGTGAAAATGGAGTAACTGAAGCTGTGAAGCTTTCTGTAGTTGGTAATTTCATTCCTTCCGTTTCATATAATTTCAAATTCTAAATCCTTAAAGATGAATCACTTTAACAAAATAAGCAGATCTATTCTTGGTCTTTTAGCATTAGGTGTAATGATTACATCATGTGAAGATGTTATAGTACTTGATCCAATTGAGTCTGATACTCAATTGGTCATAGATGCCTGGATAGATAATCGAAATACCACCCAGACAATTAGTCTATCTCAATCTAGACAGTATTTTGATAATACAACTCCAGAACCAGTCACAAATGCAAATGTCACTCTAACTAAGAATGACGGCACCATATTCATTTTCAATGACAACAATCAGAATGGAAAGTATGAATGGGAACCTAGTACAAATGAAACATTAGGAATTTCAGGAGATCATTTCAGCTTGGAGATTGATATAAACGGAGATTTATTAACAGCTGAAACAACGATGAATAGAGTACCTCCAGTCGATTCTATTACTCAAGAGTTCCGGGATGATGAAATCTTTCTAGATGATGGAATATATTTAGAATTTTTTGCAAGAGATCCTCAAGGTACCGGAGATGCTTATTGGATAAAAGCTTTCAAGAATGGAGAATTTCTGAATAGAGCATCCCAGTTAAATATAGTTTTTGATGCAGGTTTTGATTCAGGTTCCCAATTGGATGGAATCATATTTATTCCTCCTATCAGAGAATTCATAAATGAATTGGACAATGATGATATTGATACACCGTGGAACCCTGGAGAAACATCAAAAGTTGAAATCCATTCTCTAAGTATTAATGCTTTTAATTTTTTAGAAATTGCAAGAGATCAAATTAACAATGGAAGCAATGGAATTTTCAGTTTACCATTAGCCAATACTAGAACTAACATAACGAATGAATCAGGAGGACTAAAACCATTAGGACTTTTTAATGTAGCAGCCGTAAGTAGCTTAGAAATTCAAGTAGAATAAAATCAAAATATTTAGATTTAGGCATCCTACTTAATCTATTATAAAATCCACTACTTTCGTTTTAGACATTTCATTTATGAATTAATGAAAACTTTAAAGTCAACATTCCTTTTATTTCTTATTAGTCAATTGTCCTATTCTCAAATAGATCTCAATTTTGAGTTGCAAGTTTATCCGACTGGAATCATTCCAGGATTAAGGATAGAACAAAATCACAATTCAAAAAGCGCTACCCATATTAGATTGGGTTACAATTGGATTAGGCACCGAGATTTAGGAATTCAAGATGATGAGCGAGGTCATGGGTTTGGATTTACTTTAGGGCATAAAAGATATTTTAGAGAAGGTCATCAAGGATGGAATTTAGGAGTAAAAAGTGATTTTTGGTGGAATACTCTGGAATGGCAACAAAATATAAATCAACCTAATGGGACTTCTGGCACAACCAAAATAACTGTAATACAACCCACTTTAGAATTGGGTTATTTAATCAAAAAAGAGAATATTCATTTCACACCTACTTTAGCATTTGGATATGAATGGAATGTCAAGACTAATGGCGAACCTACAGGAGAAGGAGCCATTTTACTCCTTGGTATCCAAGTAGGAAAAAGACTTTAGAATAGAAATAAAAACCCAATATCTCTATGAGAAAAAAAATAGTCATTCAAGGCATAAATTATGATTCCAACTCATCATTTATGAGAGGGCCTGCAAAAGCTCCTGACATCATCAGACAAGCATTCTATTCAGATTCAATTAATGCATATACGGAATTAGGAATCAATGTCACTCAGAGTGAGCAACTTGAATTTAAGGATCCGATTAAACCCACAGATTTCTATTCTGATATATTCCAATCAGTCGATAATATTATTTCTGATGGAAAAAGTCTTATTACTTTAGGAGGTGACCATTCTATTAGCTATCCAATTATAGCAGCTCATGCAGAGCATTTTGATAACATCAATATTCTCCAGATTGACGCTCATTCTGATTTATATGAGGATTTCGAAGGCAATCTCCATAGTCATGCCTCACCCTTTGCTAGAATTATGGAAAATAAATTAGCTGCTCGGCTAATACAAGTAGGCATAAGATGCCTTACACCTCATCAATTGGAGCAGAGTGTAAAATATGGAGTAGAAGTTGTAGAAATGAAGGATTTCCATGAATCAAAACTCCCTGACCTAGACGGGCCATTATATATCTCCTTAGATTTAGATGGTCTTGACCCAGCTTTTGCCCCAGGGGTATCTCATCATGAACCAGGAGGGCTCACAACTAGAGAGGTTTTATCCATTATTCATAATATTGATGTTCCAGTAATAGGAGCTGATATTGTGGAATATAATCCAATAAGAGACCATGTTGGAATTACTGCAGCTGTAGCTGCTAAGTTCCTTAAAGAGATAGCTGGAAAGATGATAAAAAACTAACCTTTACAAAGTAGAAGTATCAACGCAACCATTATATATACATTGAAGTAATATAGTTAAGTCCTTCGAGTGCATTAAAAATATACCCAAGATCATTATTTTCGCAGCTAAAAATATATTACAAAACTACCTCGTTTGGCTTTTACAGATAACAAAAGATATAAAGAACATGCACGTAATTAAAATATTCAGCATTCTCCTCCTGGGTTTTTCACTTTCATTTATGTCTTGTTCTAAATCTGAAGATGACGGCAACGGATTTAATATGGATATGGTAGATGACCCAAATGATGACGGAGGAAGTAACTTAGTAGCCGCTCCTGATTTTTCAATGGAGACAACTTCAGGAGTTAAATTAGAGTCATCCTTATATCGGGGAAAAAACTTGATAATTTGGTTTTTTGGGTCAGGTTGCCCGCCTTGCAGGTCAGTGGGACCAACTGTGGAATCAGATATATATCAAGCTTTCAAAGATAATGATAAGTTTGCAATGATTGGCGGTGATCAATGGGATCGTTCTGATGCAACTGTTGACGATTTCGCTGATGATACGGGCATAACATTTCCATTAGGAAGACAAGCTAGCAGTATTGCAAGATCATTTGGGACTACATACGACAGGTTTGTTATTATTAATTCTGACGGTGACATTGTCTTTAAATCCACAAATCGAGTTTCTAATCATATAGATGAAGCTGTGGACATCATCAAGGGATTATTAGAATAGTTATGAAGGTTTTGATTAAAATTATATGGACATTGATATTTACTTTATCAATGTCTTTTTTATGCTTGATTAATGCACAGGTAGTAGACGATTTTGTCTTGGATAATTTAGACAATGAGCAAGTATCTTTAGATGAATTGAAAGGAGAAAATTTGACAGTTATTGACTTTTGGGCAACATGGTGCAAACCATGCACCAAGGCAATGCCAAAACTTAATGTTATTTACAATGAGTATAAGGATCAAGGTCTTAATATAATTGGAATAAGTTGTGACGGCCCAAGAAGCATGTCTAAGGTTCCTGCTGTCGCGAATGCACTTAAAGTAGAATATCCTATTTTGAAAGATATCAATTGTGAGGTGATGAATACTTACCAATTTCAAGCATTCCCAACTCTTTTATTACTCAATTCTGACAATGAAATAGTATTTGTACATGAGGGTTTCAGGAATGGAGATGAAGTGGAGATTAAAACAGAAATAGAACATCACCTTAAATGAAGCTTGCACAATTATTGAGTGTTTGTGCCTTGATTTTAATCACTTCTGGTTACAACACAGCACAGATTAACATCACCAATCTAGCAGAATTTCAAATTGGTAAACTGCCAGATGAAAGTGCTTCTATCTTCCCTTCGATATATGATAGGCTTGAAGTAGATTACAGAAAGAAAGGATTCAGTCTTTCATCTACTATAGAACAATATCATACTACTTTTGACAATAGAGGTTATCTTGATTTATCTCAATTCACTTTGGGATACAAAAAGAAAAAGTGGGATTTAAAAGTTGGCAACTTTTATGAAACTCTCGGAAGAGGACTTTTACTACGTTCCTTCGAATTCCCAGGTGCCCTATTGGAGGACGTAGGATTTAGATCCAGAACCTATTTTCATCGTGATCTCCTGGGAGCTTCAGTCAAGTACAAAACTAAGAAAGCAACTTTTCATGTGGTTCATGCTGATGTACTTAACAATGTTCTACCTCCAACATTTCATAGAGAAGAAAGAAGAACTGATAATATAACGGCTGTCACCTCAAAAGTAAAATACGTAAAAGGTCAAGAGGCCGGAATAATATTCATGAGAAGAGATGGAGCAGATGGAAATGCCCAAAATTTCTTAAGTGGTCTTCTGAATGGATCTATCATAAAAGGATTGGATTACTATGGAGAATATGCCACAGACATGGATGATGGAGCCTTTGCGCTATATAGTGGTCTATCAGGATTTAAAGGAAGTTTTAGCTTTTCCGTAGAGTATAGAAAGTATAGAGACTTTAGTCTTGGAGTAGGAATAAATGAACCTCCAGCAGGAGTGAAACAACAGACGTATAGAGTGCTAAATAGAAGTATTCATGTATCTGATCCTTTTAATGAAGAAGGTTATCAAATAGATCTTTTTTATAATTTTGAAAATGGGACAGTTGTTAATTTAAACCATTCCTTCTCAAAGAATAAATTTGGTACAAACTTTCCTATTTTTCGACAATATTTTCTAGAGGTTCAATCTTCATTCAATGAAAATTCTGATTTCAAAGCTTTTGTAGACTATAGCATCGATCCTTTTAAAAGAGAAGACCGAAGATATTCCTTTGGATTTTATTCTGATCTTGGCTTGAATGAGGAAATCCGATTACTGCCAGAAGTTGAGTACCAGTCTATTGATAGAAATGGGTCTAATTATTTTAATTTCAATCTACTTCTTGGTATCAATGTAAATTCTAAAATCTTCATCTCAGTCTTAGGAGAACTCACTGATGATCCTTTTATCATTCAAGAAGGAAAAAGCACTCGAATATATCTAGGAAACACAATCAGATACCGCCCTAGTTATAAGCATACTTTCCAACTATTCTTCGGTTCACGAAGAGGAGGCCCTCAATGTACATCTGGTGTATGTTATGAAATATTAGATTTTAAAGGTGCTGAGATCAGATGGATCGGAAAGTTTAAGACTAAGAAGTGACCTAAAAACGTATCTCATCGACTGCGTACATTGCATTGATCCTAGACACTATTCTCGTAGGACGACATAGTTATTAGGTCACTTTTTGGCAATCTTTTTCATAGCACCTATAAATTGATCTAATTCTTCTAAAGTAGTATACACGTTAGGCGTAATTCTGCATCCATGAACTCCGTGCCCATCTATAGCCACTGTCCAAATATTATACTCATCAAGAAGAGTTTTACTCAAATCTGATGGTTTCATCCCTTTTACTCCAACATTTGCAATTGCACAAGATTTATGAACTTCCCTAGGAGTGTTTAAATCAATATTGGGATGTGCTCTTAGTTGGTCTGACCAATATCTCTGGATATATCTAAGCCTTTCTTCTTTATTTTCACTTCCAAGTTTATCGTAATAATCTATGGCATTTATTATGGCTAAATCTGTATGAACAGGGTGAGTACCGGTATGATTTAACTTTTTAATATTATCGGCTTCTATTTTTCCTTCTGCAAAGAGCGGCCATATCTGAGCAATTTTGGACTTTTTAGCATAAAGCATCCCTGCTCCAAGAGGTGTACTCAGCCATTTGTGAAGACTGCATCCATAATAGTCACAATCCAGATCTGCGATGTTAAATTGAATTTGAGCAAAAGCATGAGCACCATCTACCATCACATCTACTCCCCTTTCATGAGCCATGTCGCAGATCTTTCTTATGGGTAAAATATGCCCAGTAATATTGATCATATGACATACCATTAAAAGTTTGGTTTTATCTGTTATGGCATTTCTATAGATCTCGACAATTTCTTCATCAGAGTCGGGGTGATTGGGTATGGATACCTCTACATTTTTTATTCCATGCCTTTCTGCTTGTAGGTAGAACATGTTCTTCATCGCTCCGTAATCCTGAGCTGCAAAAACTGCTTCATCTCCATTTTTCCATGGGTATCCTCCTATTATAGTATCCAAAGATTCAGTAGTGTTTCTTGTAATAACAACTTCTTCTTTTGTGGCCCCTATTATAGCTGCTACTTTCTCAGCGACTTTAGCCTTATTATCCCACTGCACCGTACGCATATAGTATGAACCTTGATAATTAACGTCCTTTATATGCTCTATAAAATTATTGATTGTCTCTTCTGGTGAGATACAGTAATATCCATTTTCCAGATTAATATAATCAGGTTTAAGTTTATATCCCTTCCTTATACCCTTCCAAAAATCTTCGTTTTTAGCTAATTCTAAAGGAGAGAGTGCAGGTATTGAATCAAATACTTCTGAAAGAGTAGGATATGCAAATGTTGACATCCCTAATCCAATACCTGCTTTTAAAAACTCCCTTTTTTTCATAAAATGATTTTATTTCTTTTTACCATGATACTCATAAACCTTAGCCACTATTTTCCAGCCTGATTCAAATTTAATAAGAGAAATATAGTCCGTATACACTAATTCTCCTTTTCTATGATATTCCAATTTTAAGGAAGCTGCCTGACCTGTGACATCAATAAATCCAAACTTATGGTCCCATACATTATTAGCAGGATCAAATTTGGGGTCATTCTTTCTCTTCCTCACACTTCCAACCCATTCTCCAATTTCATACCGGCTCAATTCTTCTCCTTTAGAAGAAAAGATAGCAAAATCAGGATGGAAAGCTGCTTCCATAGCATCGGAATTGAGGCCGTTGAATGCACCATTTACATAAGCGCTTTCAATAAGTTCTTTAATTGCTTTTTCGTCCTCAGACTCCACATTTTTAAATGAAAATAAAGTTGCAACGCCAATTAAGACAACGGCAACTGCGAATAAATACCTGTTTTTCATATTAAATAATTTTATTGCAAAAAATCAATTTTAAACATTTTGCTTTTTATAAAAAGACTTGACACTCTCGGCCGCTTTAAGACCTGAATATACGGCACCTTCCATATATCCTGGAAAAATAGCAGAAGTCTCTGTACCTGACAGAATAAGTCTATTAGATAAATGGCCCATTTGATATTGAGAATGGCCATTGTTTTGATGTGGACTTACAATTTCTTCGTTAGGGTGATAATTATGAGGATCATTCTGCCAAACATACTCGTGGTACGATATCATTTTATCCATATTGTCGCCATAATATTTTCTTAATTGATTAGTGACCAATTGTTTTCTTCTTTCTTTAGTCAAATCAACAAATGAATGATCTAAAAAACCTTTGATAGAATATTTGTCGTCTTCGAAATTAGAGTGATCATACATTTCTGTAATTGGGCCAGAATTACTAAAAATAGTCCCTTTACGTTCTCCTTCCCGCCAAAAAGGTTCTTCAAAAGTCAGTCCTACTTTTAGAGAATCGCCCATCCATGTATGCGTATTCTTTGCCAGTTCAATAAAACTTCTAGGAAGAAAAGGATCAAAATTTATAGTATTTACCAACAAGTTAGGAGGCAGCGTACTTATTACTAAGTCTGCTGAATAATCATTCTTATCTCCTTTTATATGAAGAGCTTCATTACCATTTATTATGGTATTAGCCTTTTCAGCAAATATGATTTCATTTGAAGAAATAGCTTGAATAAGTCCAGTAATAATTTTTGAAGTCCCCCCTTTGACCCTTAGAGATGGATCCTCACCAGTTGGAATAGTAACATACTGAAAAGGGCTCAAAACATTCTGCTCATAGATTACTTCTTTTCCCATTACTTGATCAAAAGTCTCTATTCCTAATTCTTCCAAAAGTGAAAGTAGATATCTATGCGGACGATGTACCCAAGTGGCGCCCATTTCTACTGGAGCCTCAGAAGGGTTAGATAAGGTATGAACCCTTCCCCCAATTCTATTCCGAGGTTCAAGTATTAAAACTTCTTTCCTATAATCTTTTAAAATATATGCTGTTGTCAGGCCTGACAAACCAGCTCCTAATATTATTACATCCGACTTCCTCATTCTGCTTTGCTACTGACTTAGCTCTTGTCTAAATTTAAGTCAACAGACTCTTTACCTTTTTTGATTTGAAAAAATTGCTTTTGATTTCGTGTTTTAAATTGAACCATATTCACCTGATCAGGAAAGATATCCAATAAAAAGGACGCAGTGAGTTGCAAATCGTTTGTCAGTGCCTTTCTAGATTTCAAATTCAACCAAACTGTTTGATTCTCTGAGGTGTAATCAATAATGTCAAAACGTATAGTATCATAATTATTATGAATAAAAAATTCACGATTAAAATAAGATTCAATGCACTCTAGATGAGAAGAGTCATACTCCCCTTCTCTGGGAATTATAGCTGTATCAGCTTCCCTCACCGCATCAGAAAGGTCATCGGAGAAGATTTTGATAATCACATTTGCAAAAGAATCCTCTTTTACATCTATCTCTATTACCGAAATATATAAAGCATGTAATGAGAAAATAAATACAATCCAGTTCATGTTGCAGAATTAAGAGGATATTTTGTGAATGTCAAATCTTGGCATTTTTAAGAGGTGTTATTTTTAGAAGAGAATTGAAATCGATAGCAGAAACCTTTGTTTAACAATCTAGCTTCACAACATTAGTTTGGTTAATAGCTACAAAGTCCACATATTCGCAGTTAAGATTGAGATCAAAAGATCAAGATCAATTTTATAGCCTATAAATCTATTTAAAATAGAATCTTTTAGGCTCCATTCTAAACTACTCAAACATAAATTGCGGCTCAACTTATCAAAAGCTATGACTTTCGCTATATTTGATCAGAATTCATATTCATCAAAATTCTAATCTATTCATACCAAATAAGGAATAATAATGAAGATAGGTTTTTTACATACTCCTGATGATCTTCGATGCCCTATTTCAGCGATAAGCTTAAAGAAGTATCAAAAAATTGGAGTATCAGTTTTAGCAGAAAGCAAAGCGCTTACCAACTCTGATGAAGAGCTCGAAGGAAAGGAAGGAATTGAAATAGCTTCTAGAAAAGACATTTTATCACAATCAGACATTGTCTATTGTAATACCCCATTAAGTCCAAGTGAGCTTAAAAAATTAAATAAAGATGCGATAGTCGTGTCCTTCTACGCCCCTTTTAATCCAGAAAACAAAATGGACACCTTGAAAGGAAGCGATGTAAAAGCGTTCAGTATGGATATGATTCCAAGAACTACACTTGCTCAAAGCATGGACGTGTTATCATCTATGGCATCAATATCAGGTTACAAGGCAGTGCTATTATCTGCTGAAAAACTCCCTAGATACTTTCCTATGATGATGACCGCTGCAGGAACAGTTAAACCTGCTCAAGTCCTTATTTTGGGTGCAGGTGTTGCTGGACTACAAGCCATTGCTACTGCTAGAAAGTTAGGAGCTAAAGTTCAGGTATTTGATGTGAGAAAAGCTGTAAAAGAAGAAGTGCAAAGTTTAGGTGCAAAGTTCGTCGAGGTAGATGGTTCTTCTGATGATAAGGCAGCAGGAGGATATGCAATAGAACAGTCTGAAGACTACCAACAAAGACAAAAAGAAGCAATTCACAATAGTGTGAAACTAGCTGATGTAGTTATCACTACTGCCCAATTAAGAGGAAGAGAAGCTCCAATATTAGTGACTAAAGCGATGGTAGAAGACATGAAAGCCGGTTCTGTTATTATTGATCTGGCATCATCTACAGGTGGGAATTGTGAAGTGACAAAAGACAATGAAGAAATAAAACACAATGGTGTAACTGTTATTGGGGATTCTGCACTATATAATAAAGCCATTATAGATGCGTCATCCTTATTAGCTAATAATATACACAACTATGTCGCGACCTTCGTGAAAGAAGGAGCAATGAATGTTGATATGGAAAATGAAATCATTTCAGGTTCATTAGTACATCCTAAATCAGAATAATTCTCATGGAACAAATATTACAGTTTATTCAAGAAAATATACTTTCCATTTATTTGGTGGTATTTGCCGTATTCCTAGGCTTTGAGTTGATATCAAAAGTCCCTTCTGTACTTCACACTCCACTGATGTCGGGTGCAAATGCAATAAGTGGGATCGTTTTAGTCGGCTCCATTCTCTTTCTGAGAAAAACGGATCCAGGAGATACTTTTTCCTTATCACTTGGAGCTCTAGCTATGGTAATGGCAATGATCAATATTGTAGGTGGATTCGCAGTGACGAATCGAATGTTAGCAATGTTCAAAAAAAAGAAATAAGAGATGACAGCATTAGTATACTTAATGTATTTAATAGGAGCCATTGCATTCATTTTAGGATTGAGAGGTCTCAGTAGTCCTAAGACTGCTAGAAAAGGCAACTTGACCGCAGCTTTTGGTATGAGTCTAGCTATAGTAGCTTCTTTAATTTTCCCGTTGGAAGGGAGTTTTGGTAATTTTGGATGGATAGGAGGGGCATTGATTTTGGGTGCGGCTATAGGGTGGTATTCAGCTGCAAAGGTAGAGATGACCGAAATGCCCCAACTTGTATCCATTTTTAATGGACTCGGAGGAGGAAGTGCCATGATATTAGCTTTAGTAGAGTATTTGAATATCATAGGTGATGGAGGATTGACTAATATGGAGGCATTGATTATTCTTTTTACATTACTTGTAGGAGGTATCTCTTTCTCAGGGAGTATTCTAGCTTATCTTAAACTAGATGGAAAAGTAAAAGACAAACATGTAATACTTCCAGGACATCAGTATATCAATATCATTCTTTTATTTGCATCATTAGCTGCACTTTGGTATGCTTGGTCTTCACCTTCTTCTACTTCAATTATTATAGCGACTGTAGTTGCGTTGGTATATGGATTTTCATTTGTAGCCCCAATTGGAGGTGCAGATATGCCTGTTGTAATATCCTTGTTGAATTCTGTTACAGGTATTTCTGCTGCTACAGCAGGGTTCTTATATGATAATCAAATCATGATTCTCGGTGGTATTCTTGTTGGTGCTTCTGGTACCATACTGACCATTCTCATGTGCAATGCAATGAATAGATCCCTTTTGAATGTTGTCATAGGAGGCTTCGGCTCTGCCAGTGGAGTATCAGCTGCTGCTGGAGGTGATCAAGATCAGACAGTTCAGAGCGTCCAGGCTGTAGATGTTGCAATCTTACTTAACTATGCCTCTAAGGTGATCATGGTACCCGGTTATGGAATGGCCGTAGCACAAGCCCAAAAACAAGCTAAAGAATTAGATGAGATATTGACAGAAAAAGATGTCGAAGTTCTATATGGTATTCATCCTGTAGCTGGACGTATGCCTGGCCATATGAACGTTCTTCTTGCTGAAGTAGATATAAGTTATGATAAACTTTTAGATCTTGATGATACTAATAGCAATTTAGATGATACGGATATTGTACTTGTAGTTGGGGCAAATGACGTTGTCAATCCATCAGCTTTAGATGACCCTGGCAGTTCCATATATGGTATGCCAGTCTTAGAAGTTTGGAGTGCTAAACAAGTAGTGGTATTCAAAAGAAGTATGAAACCTGGATATGCTGGCATCCAAAATCCATTATTCTTTAAAGAAA
>DKPS01000064.1:0-821 GCA_002471345.1 Saprospiraceae bacterium UBA7328 | reverse complement strand
CATTATTCTTTAAAGAAAATACAAAGATGTTATTTGGAGATGCAGCAAAGTCATTGAAGTCAATTATTGACGAAATAAAATCTCTTTCTTAACTTGCAGCCGTGGAATTAATAAAGAATAAGATACTTCAATACTCTCATGTCAATGAGGCCGATCTCAATGAGTTAGTTGCTCATTGTAAACTTCAAGAATTAAAAAAAGGAGATTTTCTTTTTAAAGAAGGAGAACTGGTCGATCATTTCTACTATGTTCAAAAGGGAATCCTGCTATTCTATAGACTTATAGATGGTGTAGAAAAGGTGATAGAGTTTTTTTTAGAAGATGAATTCACAACTGATCTTTTTAGCTATACCCGAAATCAACCAACAGTCTGCTCTGCCAAAGCATTAGAAGATGTGGAGGTACTAATGATTCATAAAGACTTCTTAGAATCTCATTATGATAAGTCCATGGATATGCAACGATTTGGAAGACAGCTTACCCTAGATGAGTTTATGAAAGCAATGGTCCGTAGTTCAAATAAAGATATACTGAGTAATGAAGAAAGGTATCTCAGGCTTATGGACAGACGACATGACTTAAGTCAAAGAGTTCCTCAGTATATGATAGCTTCATATTTGGGACTAACTCCAGTGGGACTTTCTAAAATAAGAAAGAGGCTAAGTAAGCACTAGAACATTCAAAAAGCATCTAAATTTCAGCTTAGAGTGAGTCTTCAAAAATTAAGGCTTTAATAAATGCACTCAAGGCTTTCCTAAAATAAAAATTGATATATATTTGCTAACCATTTTAAAAATGGCTCCGTAGCTCAGCTGGATAGA
>DKPS01000041.1:627-2551 GCA_002471345.1 Saprospiraceae bacterium UBA7328 | reverse complement strand
GCGGTAGTTATTCTAACCTGGTTAGGTCAGTCAATGTATTTGTGGCAGCACAATTTCCCCCCATTTAGAATTGGGATTTGGTTAGCATTAGGTTCAATGTCTGGATTGTACATCGGTGGGATAATGGCATTCAACATATTCTAAAATCTTCTGTTTATATAGCCTTCAATTACTATCCCAGTTATGATAAATGCAGGAAAACTGACTAAAAATCCAGTCAAAATTAATTCATCATCAACATAATTCGAAACAATTCGTACTTCCCCTAACGAATCCTCCTCAAGATTCTCTGAATTAGATAATCTAACTAACACAATATTGACATCAAACAAACTATCAGGAGTAATTGTAAATGTTAACGAACTATTTACTTCAACTATCGAAAGATTTCCTTTTGATACGAATTGGTCCCAATGGAAAATTCCTTTTTCAGTATATTCTTCTACAAAATCTCTCTGTATCAATAGGACTTCGACATCATTATCTCCAACATTAAAAACATCTATAATTACGGGGTCCCAAAGACTGTGAACTTCGATAGTATCTAAATTGATATCATCAATTCCAAATCTCATATTAGCCTCATCTTCATTTGTTCCTGAGCCGTCAATTACACCAACTGCTAACCATGTAGAACAAATTAATAAAACTAAGACTGAGGATAATGCTTGACTTCGGTCTGGAAGTAAAGATATCCACCCATTTTCAGTTCTTGCACGCACTACCGGTTGTACTGCATGAACAAATGAAGATGTAATTATAGCTAGGATAATTCCCGGAATTATATCTAAAAACCAATGGATGCCAAGATATTGTATAGAAAATAGATAAATTATCACATTGAATTGAACAAAATAATCAAACTCTTTGTGGCGCCAATCTTTGAAATCTATACCTAGCTTTCGGCAATGCAGCCTATTGATTATTAGCAAGCTTATTGGTAGCCCTACATGTAAACTTGGTATTGCATTATCCATAGGATCATTGTCAGTGAAAAACGCCAAAGTAAATGAATCATGATACAGAAGTGCATCCATATCAGAGATATAACTAGATGTCACTTCAACATTGAAAAATAAGTATAATGGTACACTTAAAAGATAAATCACAAAATAATTCAAAGCCGCTTTATCAGCCATTATTTCATCACGGCATAAAATGTAATACATTGGAGAAAACCAAATCATGAATAGGTACATGAATAGATAATGACCAGATAAGAGATTTGTTAAAGTGTCATTGAGGAAAAACTCCTGAATATGGTTTGTCCAATCTCCCTCGATTGCATATATCCAGTGGGTAAATCCTCCAACTCTAGCCTTCATTGGTTCGTTATGATAATCAATCATTGCTTTATAGAAGAACATTACTAAATATAGAAGAATATGCCACCAATAGCCTTTTTCTTTGATTTCTTTTGGTAAATCTGCTAATGAAACACGTCTATCTTTCTCATCTCTTGTCAAGAAAAAATGTATCGGCAGTGTGAATAGCAATAATGCCCCCATGGAAGTTCCATAAGGTCCAATAGGCCAATTCATCAGACACACTGCGAACGACAATGATTCATCAATAATGCGGAAGTGGAAACAACTTTTATCCTAATCCTTTCATGAATAAATATGGATGGGCATGAGATATGGATGGAGGAATGTGCTAAAATCAATTTTGAAGCTAAACCTAGACGATATAAAGAAGGAACAAGAACATCCGAAGACGCTGCAAGACAACTGCAATGTGATGTTTCTAATATCGCAAAATCAATTGTTTTTGAAGGTCAAGATGTAGCGATAATTGTGATTACATCGGGCTCTAATAGAGTAGATAGAAAGAAAAAACTAAAGAAAATTTTAGGATATAAGCCAGGTCAGGCTTCACCTGAATATGTTCTAGAAAGTACAGGTTATGCTGTAGGAGGAGTTCC
>DKPS01000041.1:0-283 GCA_002471345.1 Saprospiraceae bacterium UBA7328 | reverse complement strand
ACAATAAAAATCATTGATGAAGACTTATTCAAGTATGATTTGATTTGGGGAGCAGGAGGGACCGCCGATACCGTTTTTCCAATCACTCCAGAAGATCTTAAAGAAATTTGCAAAGCTGAAATAAGGGATGTAAAACAGTAGTGGGAAAATGATTACAGATAAACTAATTACAGCTGCTGAGAAGCTTAGAGATGGAGTCGACCCGTTGGGAGATATGCTCGTAAAACAGGGTTTAGTAGATTATTCTTACAATCCTTTGGTTTATGCTTGGGAACCGCATAAA
>DKPS01000238.1 GCA_002471345.1 Saprospiraceae bacterium UBA7328 | reverse complement strand
TCTGAAAGGAATTATAAGATCTATAAATCTATCATTTAACTTAAGTAAATCAGATGCAATATCTGGACAGTGATCTGCTAAGTCCTTTATTCGACTCATTTCAAATGATTGGTTATACGCCATTATCGTTCCACTTTTTGGTAAATTTTTTAAGAGACTTTCTGCAATAGCTCTGCGAGGGTCTTCATTAATATCAGCAATAAACTCATAGTGAATTAACTCTTTATATTTTGAATCAATACTTTCTTGTATGTGAAGGGAATACTGAAAAGGAATTTGCATATGTGCTTTTTGACCATCGTAAATAGGAACTGCATCTGTAAAGGTCTCAAAATCGAAATAGCTAATAGGATAATCTACAGCCTCAATAAATGAATTGATCTTTGTTTTATTAATAATTGGTGCTGAGATTTCATAAGCCTTTATTTGATTTAACTGAAGTGAACTCAGTTTTATGCTGGTATCAAGCTTTTCAAATGTATCTATGCCTTGATTGTATAAAGATAATTTTTTATCCGTATTCATCCTATATAGTCTAAAAACTGAATTTAAATCTTTGGCGCTTCTTGGCCAACATCTATCAAGGTACTCACAACCATGAGGCTTATTACAATGACTTCCTATATCTATTTTTGGTTCAATATTAGAATTAGTTGTATGTTGGATTTTATCAAGTCCATCTTTAATATTAGCTTGATTACTAAGTACAAAGCGGGATAAGTGATGAAGAGAGAAAAGTTTATTGGTATCTATATCCCCTTTCTTAGAATACTTATTATTAAGAGTAATCACATAGATGTCATTTAGCTCTAGCTCAATAACTTTATTTAAGACATACCATTGCAGGCTGGCGTCTTCTTTATGGTATGAACGAAGATTTGACGAAGATTTAACCTCATAAATATTCCAGCCTTCTGGTGATAGATGCATGATATCTACTCTGATAAATACGCCCTCTTTCATGAAGGATGCCTCATAAATTGTCTGGCTTCCTGATATGATTGCATCCATAGTGAGGTCGCACATATCCTTAAAGCCACTACTTCCTTTAATGAATGGTATTTCAACACCTCCAGGAAATAATTTTTTTGCCTCCTCTCCAACCTCATTACCTGCACTCAATCTTTCTTTTGAAGATTCATCTGGGGGATTGGTCGGATCAATGCCATTAATATTAAGCCATAAAGCTTTATGGCATTGTTGTCCCTTTATGAATTTAGATTTTGAAAGCATTATTTTATAAAACCATTTAAATTTAAAGATCTATTCTTTTCTTATTTTTTTCATCAAAATATTCTCTTAGGAATTTTACAGACTCTTTGTAGTCATTCGAATCTTTTGTTTTTTGTTTAAAGGCTTCAATATACAAATCAATTTTTTTACTTGTAACTTGTTTTTTTGCAATTTCTGGTACAGAGCTTACTTCAGAAGACTCATCAATTAAGAATCTAAGAACATCATTGCTTATAGTTTTTTCACTAGCAAGGAACTCGGCTTTTTTAAATTCTGCGCGATAGCCATCGCCCTTTATTACTTTATTTACTTCGTCAACTTCTCTAATCTTTCTTTTGTGATCAAATTCTATTCCGGATTTAGTAAAAATTAATGGAGCGCTGTCATGCTTTGGGTGTGTTGCAGTTTCAATATAGATATATTCTTTTTTATATTTTATATGTATATTAATTGCTCCTATTTTCTTTTTCTTATAGTAAATTGATATGCCCCCAGCATATTTAATTACATAATCCGATTGGTGATCATCCATTGTCTTGGAAGGATCAAAATCAACAGCATTATAAGGTTCTGACTTCAGAAATTTTATATACTTATTAATTGTATTTTCTGACTCTTCAGATGGAAAATCAGGATGTTTATTAATCAAATCATCTTTCTCAATCCTGTTTAATTTCCAGGCCTCATAACCAGATACAAAATGTGGCTTATATGACCCTTTTGGTGGTCTTATATTTGGATTCTCTTTTGAGGAGACGCTTGTAACTGCCGTTTGTCCTAATGCAGACTCAATCATAGAGACTATTTCTTTTTTATTAAATTGCTCATCAAATATACTGATAAATTCTGATATAGCAGAGGCTTTTGCCCTTCTTCTCGGATTTATATAACAAACTCTAAATAAACATTGCTCCCAGGGCTCATTAAAATTATCTGTATTTGTTGCTTGCTCAAAATTCTTTATCCAGTTCTCATCTGCCTCTTCTTTCTTTTGAGTCTCACGGTATGCTAAGTCCTCATCCCATTCTCTAAAATTTGGATTATCTGAAAAGAGTTGATAAATTTCAGGGTGTGCTATTTGCAGACAAACCATAGCAAACATAACCATAGCTGTATCTTTGTCTTTTGTAGCATCATCGGTGCTGTCTTCAGCATCTTTTTCATTAAGAATTTTTATAAGTGCCAATGAATTTATAAGTCTTTTAATCGATCTCGGATTGCCACCTATGGACTTACTAACAAATTGATCAATTAAATCTGAGTCAAGTTCATCCTTACCATCATAAAAGTTTATTTTATCTAAAAGCCCTAAAACATAGTTTGCAATATCATAATTGCCCATTGGCATTGAAAAGGGCAATTGAATGATCTTGTCAAAAAATGCTCTAAATTCCCACTCATTTTCAGGGGTTGGTTTTCCAAACTTACCAACGAGACCTTTGACAACAACCTGATAGTCAATCGCAAGTACAAACACACAGTCTTTAATATTAAAAATATTTTTCAGAAGTTCCAGAATACTAACAGCATCTTTCGGATCAATTCTGTCTAAATCATCAACATAAATAATGACTTTTCCATATCGATTTGTTTCAAGTGTTTTTATTTCTGCAACTAATACTTTTAGCTGCTCTCTTAATTCCTTTATTGAATTGGCATTTTCAGAGAAAATATCATCTACCGCATTTACACCAGCTACTCCCAGTGTAAGAGAAGAGCCAATTCTTAATGCTCCTTTCATAATGTTATTAACGCCTTTAGATATTTTTTCTGACCTCTTTTTGTCTATGTCTGCATCTAAAAGATCAATAATAATCTCATTAATAATTTTCATTAGGCATTCTTCAGGTGAGCATAGAAGTGAATGCTCCCACGAATTAATCCATATTTGCTTAAAGTCATCTATTTCGTTATCTGTTTTATTAAAATGATCGAGATCATTCCAAATTTGATTAAGTAGTGAGGTTTTGCCACTACCCCATTCTCCCTGAACACCAATTGTCATGGGTGTATCTGTTCTTTTAATAAAATCTACTAGGGCGTTTTTATATGAAGAAATTTTAAGAGCATCATCTCCATCTACACCTAGCGCTTCGTCAACAATTCCAACCATAAGAAATTCCTAAAAAAATTTGATTTACGTTTTAAATATACCTATATTTCACTATATGGGAAAGAAAAATATACAATTAGTAATTAGAATGCTGGTAATATTGATGCCTACATATACTGTTGCATATTTAACAAATGCAATGATCTACACAATGCCAATGCTGGCAGCTTGTACTTTGCTAGCAGCTAATCTCTTTGATGATAGTGAAACGGAAATTCGCGTTGATGAGGATGGCGGGGGTGATGGTGATGCGGGGTCTCTAGATAGTTAGGCCTATGAGCAAAAATATAAAAAAGAATGTTAAGAAAAATACAATAAAGGACTTGCCGTCTGCAGTAGATGATTGTGCTGATGTTAAATC
>DKPS01000258.1 GCA_002471345.1 Saprospiraceae bacterium UBA7328 | reverse complement strand
AAGCGAGTTAGTTATATTTGGATCTACCTATAAGGTCAGCATGGGCGCAATTCTTTATTCAGGTATCTATTTTGCAACCGATGTTTTAAATGAAAAATATGGAAGAGCTGAAGCGAATAGGGCTGTTATGCTAGGCTTCTTTGCTAATATTGCAGTAATGATAACGCTTGTTATAAGTGTCCAATTCAAGCCATCAAATATAACAGGATCAGCTCTTGAAGTTCACAATGCTATTAGTACTCTAGCCTTTTATTCACCAGCTTTTGTTATAGGTTCCCTTACTGCATATTTAATTAGTCAAAGCTTCGATGTTTGGTTTTTTAACTGGTTGAAGGTACAAACTAATGGATCAAAATTATGGCTAAGGAATAACCTTTCAACAATTGCATCACAACTTCTTGATACAATGATCTATCAGGTTACATGGGTTGTTGCTACAGGGATGGATTGGTCTACTGCCTTAGCGCTAGCACTAACGAAATATGTTTTTAAAGTTATAATCGCTTTCGTAGATACGATATTCATCTACTGGGTAAGAAAATGGTAAAAAAAAATAAAGTATTCAGCACAATCGCACTTTTCTCTTCTAAAGTAGATGGAAGAACCATAAAGATAGCCAATCAAGTGAAGGAGATATTAGAAAATTTAGGAATCTTAGTAATGATATCTACTTCTCTTGAAAGTAAAGAATTCAAAAAGAAAGATCTCATTAGCGATAAAAAAATATTCAAAACAGCAGATTTATTGGTTGCAATAGGTGGGGATGGAACTTTATTGAGTTCTGCAAGAAAGTTTGGATCTAAGGGACTTCCAGTGCTGGGTATCAATTTAGGAAATCTTGGTTTTCTTACAGATATACCTCCAGAGAATCTTACTTCATCATTGCTTGAAGTTCTCGAAGGCAGTTATACAACAGATGAAAGATTCTTTTTGACTGCTAGTATTAACGAGGACGAGACCAATCAAATTGCTCTTAATGAGATTGTAGTGCACTCAAAATCCGTTGCACAACTATTGGAATATGAGATTACAATAGATGAAGAGTTTGTATATAGACAAAAAGCTGATGGGATCATAATTAGTTCACCAACCGGCTCTACTGCTTACTCGATGTCTGGTAGCGGATCTATAATTCATCCTTCGGTAAACTCTATTCATTTATTACCTATGTTTCCTCATAGTTTAACTGCAAGACCCTTGCTCATAAATGATAATTCTGTTGTCAAAATAAAACTCTTCAAAAGAAGCGGTGCTTCAGTAAGTTTTGACAGCCATAACAAGCTTAATTTAAAAAATAATGACGTAGTTACCATCAAAAAAGCTAAGTCTACTTTAAACCTCATTCATCCCTTAAATCATAATTTTTATTCTGCTTGCAGAACCAAACTAGGATGGAGCTTATGATTGTAACTTCAACAATAGAAATTTAATAATTACTCTATACAATAGCATCATGTTATCAAATACGCTTAAAAGTCTTTTTTTTCTTTCCATAATATGGATCTCAATCCCAATATCTGCAAATATATCAGACTCTCAAAAAAGCTTACTAGATAGTCTACCTCCCGATCAAAGATCAGGTATTTTAGAAAAGATGAATACTTTGGAAGAAACTCAAGCTGAGTTAAATGAAGTCTTTGAGAAAGATAATTCCCTCATTGAAAGACCAGCAATTACTCAAAATGAAGAGTGTCTTGAATGTATCTTTGGTTATGATTTTTTTAGATATTCCCCTTCTACATTTGTACCAATAGATAATTCTCCAGTTCCGTCAGCTTATATATTAGGACCAGGTGATAAAATAAAAATAGATATATTTGGGGGAGATTTTTCTAGTTTTGAAACCTATATATCTAGAGAAGGGAATATTCTGATCCCTAAATCTGGAGAAGTAAATTTAATTGGAACTACATATTCTGATGCTGTAAATTTAATAAAAAATAAAATTTCTCGCAGTATCATAGGAGCAGACGCATCCATTTCTCTATCAGAATTAAGGTCTATTAACATTTACGTTTTAGGGGAGGCCTATCAACCCGGTCAATATACTATGTCAGGGCTTACTAATATCTCAAATGCTTTATTTGTAAGTGGTGGTGTTAATAAGCAAGGCTCACTAAGGAATATACAGATTAAACGTAATGATAAATTGATAGCAACTTATGACTTTTATGATTTCTTGCTTAGAGGTTCCACTTCTTCTGATCTCAAATTACAAGATGGAGATATTGTCTTCATACCATTTATAGAAAATAAGGTAGAGCTTAAGGGCTCTTTTAAAAGACCGCATTTGTACGAATTTATAAAAGGAGAAACAGTTGGTGATGCTATCGAGCTAGCAGGAGGATTTAAGTCTGATGTTCTTTCTGAAAGCAAATTAGAGTTAAGTTACATAGATAAGGAATTGTTTAAGAGGAAATATAGAGAAATATCTAGAGAAGATTTTGGTAAAGAGTTAGAAGATGGTTACGCTCTGAATGTTACTTCCAAATCAGGAATTAATTCAGAGACCATTACACTTTCTGGAGAAGTAAAAAATCCAGGTGTCTATTCTATTAGGCCAGGTGACACTATCTTAGATATATTTAATAGGGCAGGCGGAATGACCGCCGATGCATATGTTGAGGGATCTGTTTTCTTAAGAGAGAGTGTTGCAGAATCTCAAAAAAATGCTTTTCTCAGGTCCGCAGAAGAATTAGAAAACACAATCATAGATATTATCACCAAAGGATCTATTGAAAATATAACTGAGTTTACCCTTTCTCCTATTACCATTTTGATAAAGAGGTTGAGAGAAGAAGAACCACCGGGAAGAATGGTCGTAGATTTAGATTCCCTTAATTTAAAAACTAATCCTATTTTAAATTTTCAAGTTAGGCATAATGATTCTATTTACATTCCAAAAAGACCAAATTCAATTTCTATTGTTGGAGAGGTTCTTTATACATCAACATTAAGCTTCGACCCTTCTAAAGATGTAAATCAATACATAAGCTTGTCTGGAGGACTCAAAAACTCTGCCGACAAAGATAAGATTTTTGTCATACTACCTGATGGTAAATCACAGTTAATAAGAAAAAGCCTTTTCCCCTCAAAGAATATTTTATTGCCTGGTAGTACAATAGTTGTCTCAAGAGACCCTCGACCATTCGACGCAGTAAACCTTACACAAATCATAACGCCAATACTTGCTGATCTCGCTACATCGGCTGCTGCCATAGCAGCAATTAGTGATTAATCCATAAAGTGTTTAGCTTTGTTAGATTAAGGAGGATTTCCCTTTTATTATTCTTTTGCAATATAAGTTACGCTGATATTGACGATTATTTTCCATATAAAGTTGAACCATCACCTTCAAATTATGGAAATACAGGTATTTTAGAATTGCCCAATGCAAGGTTTATGTCTCCAGCCAGTTTGAGATTACAATATTCCAGCTCTTATCCTATAGAGTTTACTTCATTAACTGCAACACCCTTTCCTTGGATAGAGGCTACCTACAGATATGCAGAACTGAAAAATAGAAAATATGGCCCTATTACTTACAGTGGAAATCAAACCCTCAAAGACAAAGGGTTTGATTTGAAAATAGGTTTTCTTAATGAAAGAGACTCTTTTCCTGCAGTCGCTATTGGGTTGAGGGATGTTGCTGGTACTGGTCTTTTTTCATCTGAATATCTTGTCTTTACTAAAAGATTTGGTAATTTTGATATTAGTTCAGGACTAGGTTGGGGGTTATTAGGTACAGCAAATAATATACACAATCCTTTAAAGGGAATTGATAATTCTTTTGGCAACAGAAATGCAGACCAAGGACAAGGAGGAGAATTTTCTGCTAAGAGTTGGTTTTCTGGGGATACTTCTTTACTTGGTGGAATAGAATACGATATAAAAAGATATGGTGTTAGGTTAAAACTGGAGTATGACACTAGCAAGCCTCATTTGAATGGCAGATCTAACGCCAAACCTTCCTCTAATTTAAATTTTGGTGTCAATTACTATCCTTATGATTGGTTAACATTATTTGCGGGATTAGAAAGAGGAAGTGAATTCAGATTTTCGTTTTCTATCAAAGGAAATTTTTATAAAGATACATTACCTAAACCCAAACCAAAGAATGTTGTCAAATTAAATAAAGACCTCCAAAAAAGAGCTTTTGAAAATAAAGAAACCTTCTATAGATCGTTGAATAGAAGCCTAAGAGATGAGTCTATATTCTTACAAGCTGCTAGCTATGATGACGAAAAGTTAGAAATGTCTATAGCTTCAAGTAAATATTTCTCAACCACTAGGCCCATAGGACGTTCAGCTAGAATAGCCTCCGCTCTATTGTCAGACAC
>DKPS01000101.1:16296-37518 GCA_002471345.1 Saprospiraceae bacterium UBA7328 | reverse complement strand
TTAAGAAGTATTATCATACAAAATTTTGAAAAAGCTCTCACCCTTTCAAGAATTGATGAAAGAGAACGATATATGAATTTTGTAATAGTTGGCGGTGGTGCTACTGGTGTTGAATTAGCAGGTGCACTAGCTGAACTAAAAAAGAACACACTACCAAAAGACTACCCCGATTTAGATTTATCTCAAATGCAAATTCACGTAATTGAGGCATCAGATCGAATATTGAGTAATATGAGTGCGAATGCATCTAAGAAATCTTATCAATTTCTAAAAAAATTAGACATAAACGTTTGGTTGAATACAATTGTAAAAGATTATAAGGACGATATAGTAATTACCAATAAAAAAAGCTTCCATACAAAAACTTTAGTTTGGTCTGCTGGGGTGATGGGTGCCCCAATTGAAAACTTAAATCACACATTAAACAAAAATAATCGCATTAAAACCGACAAATACAATAGAGTAAAAGGGTTAGAAAAAAATGTTTTTGCAATTGGTGATGTTGGATGTATTGAAAGAGAAAACAATGAACTTGGACACCCAATGTTAGCATCAGTTGCTGGACAACAAGGGCATCAACTCGGAGTCAATTTCAATTTATTAGCTAAGGGCAAAGACCTACAACCTTTTAACTACCATGATAAAGGAACCATGGCAACAGTAGGAAAGAACAAAGCTGTAGTAGATCTACCTTTTTTTAAGTTCTCAGGTATCTTTGCTTGGGTGATATGGATGTTCTTGCACCTCATGTTATTAGTAGATTTTAGGAATAGAATGATTGTGTTTACTAATTGGTGCTGGAGTTATTTCAATTCTGATAAAGGGCTTAGACTTATAATTAGAGAAGTAAAGAGGAAAGGAGAATCTTAATTTTGGCAATTAATAATCTACTCAACATCTACACATTCATTAACTAGATATACAATGTTAAGATTTGGATTTATACTTTGGAAAATTGGAGAATTAACCACAAAACTATAAGAAAATTGATTTAGGGTTATCTGTCCTCTTTACTATCACAATAGTTAGAAATGGTCTATATCTATTTTTTCATATCGGAAAACATTAAAATGACATTCACAAATTGTTAGATCAAATAAGATATCAAGACTCATATGGAATTATTTCTTTTGCCAACTTTCCATTGATAAGTAAGAGAATTGGAACATAATTAAAACCTAACATTTATGACAACTTCTATCAAAAAAGGCTTTTTAAAAGATACTTTCTTATCTAAACATTCCTAAATAAAAATTGAAATGGCTCGAAATTACATGTTCAAGGAAATTGCAAATACTGATGAGTTAACTGAATTAAGAAATGAATGGCTAAGTACCTTAACAAGTCCCCAAGATGGAATGTGGGAATCTTTTAGGAATAGCGGAAAGGAATGGGGAATCGTGCATGACAATGAATGGATTGGGTACGCTTCTATAGGTGAAAGCAACCAATTGATTCAATTTTATATTTCGCCAAAGCACTTAGGGAAAGGTGAATCAATTTTCAAAGAGTTCATTGAAAAACTTAATATTGAAACAGGTATCGTAGGCACAAATAATCCTAGCTACTTATCAATTGCATTAAACTTTGCCAAAGAACTTAATGTAAATACATATTTATTCAGAAATAATTATCCAGTCTATATTGAGGAAAAGGAAGGGGAATTGAAGGAGTGTCAAAATGAAGATATTGAGAAAATAGTACATTTTTGTCATTATAGTATGGGTGCTCCTAAAGAATGGTTAGAAGGATACATAAAAGATTTAACTGAGAAAAAAGAAATATTCTATCTTGAACATGGTGATGAAATCATAGGAACATGTGAAGTGAGGAAAAGTACAACAGCTGGTGACTTTGCTGATATTGGAATGGTGGTGTCTCCTGATTATAGAAGAAAAGGATATGGTACCTATCTACTTAATGAAGCTAAAAAAATAGCTATTGAATGGAAAAAGACCCCAATCTGTTCTTGTGAAAAGGACAATATTGGTTCAATAAAGTCGATTCATAATAGTGGATTTGTGAGTATGTATCAGCTACTCCTAATTTCTTTCAATTAGAGTACTGATAAGATGAAATAGCTGTTTTTGTGATACATGGTCCATAGTTCCATATTGTCAGCTGTTCTTATGAATGAACAGTTGGATTTAATGTCTTAATGAGTTAAAACATTTCCGCTTGGTATGAGGATAATGAAGTTGATCCTCAAGATTTACTAGGAACGCAAAACATTAGCATTGATTTTTGGGAATTACCAATACTAATAACCATAGGTATAAAAAGGCTAAATGAACTAGGGCATTAATACCCGATATATTTTGTTAGAAGGAATGACATGGTTGAACTCAAATATGAATGTCAATATAAGAATCAAACATCAATAATATATCATTCAACCCTGAGAACATAATATCAGTGTGAAATGATGATTCAGGCAAAAAGGAAATGGGTGATTCTGAATCTCTTTCATTTGAATTTTCTCTCCCAGAACAACTACTTAATAGAATAGGTTTGAACAATATAAGAAGTAAAAAAGAAGAAGACAGACAGACATCTTTAGACTTTTTCAGATTAAATGCAGACAACAGTCCCAATTCTTTTAATGTACATGACAGTCTGAGTGAAGCAGAATTAGCATTTGGCACAGAGGCCAATGCTCTCAAATGTTTCAAAAAATATTTGGAGATAAATCCCAATAATGAAAACGCCAAAAGCATAATTGCTAAATTACAAAACAAACAATTCAGTAAATCAATAACTATGACATCTAACTAATCACTAAAAACAGATCAAAATGAAGAAGTATAAAAAAGAGGACATTGAAATAGTCTGGAATTCAGATAAGTGCACACATGCAGGATTTTGCGCAAGACAACTATCCAAAGTTTTTAAACCGAAAGAACGTCCATGGATTCAACCAGAAAATGCGACGAGACAAGAAATCATTGATCAAGTAAAGAAATGTCCATCGGGGGCTTTATCAATTCAAAAATCAAAGTAAAAAACTCTACTTACAATTCCCAAACGGATCTAAATAATAAGACAATGAATTTCGATCTCAAAAAATCCATTGAAATTCTCCAAAGGACTCCTATAGTAATAGAATCTCTATTAAGTGGATTATCGGATGATTGGCTGAAAAATAATGAGGGAGAAAATACATGGAGTCCATATGAAATTTTAGGTCACCTTATTCATGGAGAAAAAACTGACTGGATAACTAGATCAAAAATCATCATTTCAAATTCTAGCAATAAGACTTTTGAACCTTTTGACAGATTTGCTCAAGAAAATGAAGATTCAGAAAGGCCCATCAATAAACTGATAGAAGAATTTAAAAATTTGAGGGATTATAATCTAAAAGAATTAGAAAATCTACAAATTAATAGTTCAATTTTAATAGAGAAAGGAATCCATCCTGAATTAGGGGATGTCAGTCTAAAAGAACTTCTGGCCTCCTGGGTCGTCCATGATTTGGGCCATATTTCTCAAATTTCAAGAGTGATGGCGAAACAATACAAAGCAGAAGTCGGACCATGGATTGCATTCCTTGGGATACTTAAGTAGTAATATTTACAAAAGTGTATGTATGCAGAATCTAGAAAAGACCAAATTATAAACCTAACTATGAAATTTCTCTCCTTTCTCAGCCATTTGCACTAATCTATCTGGAGGCATAAATCTAACTCCATATTTGCCATGAAGGTCATACATCCTATTCACCACATTCTGAATACCCATTGTATCCATGGCTCTAAATGGGCCACCAGTGAAAGGCATAAAACCCATCCCAAATACAGCGCCAATATCCCCATCTTTAACACTAGAAATAATTCCTTCTTCCAAGCAATTTATGGCCTCCTTATAAAGCAACATAACTGCTCTATCTTGAATCTCTTCTAAAGCCAATTCCTCATCCCCATTACCTTTAAAATATTTATAAGCAGTATTATCCACTCCTTTTCTTTTTCCCTTTTCGTCATAAGAGTAAAAGCCTTTTCCATTCTTCTTGCCTTTTCTTCCGTCCTTATACATTTGTACAGCAGCTTCACTAATTATTACCCCTTCCCTATTTTCAAAAAGAGATTTAGAGCTTTCAGTAACATGAGCGACAATATCTAGTCCTACTTGATCAGCTACAGTTATAGGCCCCACAGGAAATCCTTTTTTCACTAATGCTTTATCCACAGTATCTATTGCCAATCCCTCATCCAGCATAAGCATACATTCATTTGAATAAGGAGCTAAAATCCTATTCACATAAAACCCTGTACCATCTTTCACCACGATACAAGTCTTTCCTTGTCTTACACCCAACTGATAGCAAGTAGCAATTACTGACTCTGAAGTTTTATCTGTTTTTACAATCTCTAATAGTGGCATTTTGGGTACTGGAGAGAAATAATGCATGCCAATCACATTCTTCGGCTTCTTGGCATGAGATGCCATCTCAGTAACTGAAAGTGAAGAAGTATTCGTCGCGATTATTACGTCCTTATTACAATTCTTTTCAATGTCTTCAATAATCCTCTTCTTCAATGACATCTCCTCTAAAACTGCCTCTATGACCACATCTGCAGAATTAAAATTAGCATAAGTCAAATCTCCAGTGACATTGCTGATTTGTTGTTCTGCTTGAATTTTAGTGATTGATTTTCTTTTTAATCTCTTTTTGATACTTGTCCATATCTGCTTATAGGCTCCATCTATGACTTCTTGTTTGATATCTTTTAAGAGGACATTCACGCCTTTCGTTGCACTTACTTCTGCTATACCAGCACCCATAAAGCCTGCACCGATAATCCCAAGATTGTCCACTTCTTTTGCACCTTTAAATGGATTTTTTTTGTTATCTGTCATGGCAAAAAAGATAGATCTAAGTGCAGCACTCTCTGGCGTCAACATCAGTTTTTCAAACCATTCTAACTCCTTTGCATATCCGGCATTTATTCCTTTTTGGTACCCCGTCTCCACACAATCTATTATAGCAGGTATGGCTGGATAGTTTCCTTGAGACTGCTTAAGTGCCATTTTTTTTGCCTGAGAAAATAGGACTCTTCTTCCCAATCCACTTTCCAGAATTTTTTCAGTAAGTGATAATCTTGATTTACGTTCGATTGGTTTGTCGATCAATCTTTTAGCCATCTTAATAGCCGCCTGAAGTAACTTGCCTTCATCTGTAAGATCATCAACTAGACCAAACCTTTTACATCGCCTAGCATCCAGCTGTTTACCTGTGAGCATCATATCTAATGCCTTTTGGATACCAATAAGACGAGGTAATCTCTGCGTTCCACCACCACCGGGAAGTATACCTAATTGCACCTCTGGCAAGCCCATTTTTGTTCTTGGAGAGCGAGTGGCTATTCGACCTTGACAAGCCAGAGCCATTTCTGTGCCAAGACCAACACAAGCACCATTGATGGCTGCTACGAAAGGTTTAGAGCTATTCTCTAATAATTCAAGAGATTGATGTCCTTGAGCTTGATATGGCTTGAAATCACCTTCCTTTTCTATTTGAAAAGACTTGATATCAGCACCTGCCATAAAATCCGGCTTCTTACTGATAAATACAGCTGCTCTAATACTAGCATCCTCTTGAATCTTTGGATATAAATCTCCCATAATTTGAATAACATCAGGAGATACTACATTCATAGTTTCCTTTTTATTATCAATCCAAATGATGGCGATATCATCTTTTACTTCTATGGTTAGAAAATCTTCGAATTTCATAACTAACTTCTTATCTTCTATTGATTACAACTTCTTAAGCAACATAGCATGTCCATGAGCCCCTGCCGCACAAGCAGCTAAAAGACCATATTTTCCCTTTTCTTTTATTAATCTATTCGCTGTAGTGGTGACTAACCTTCCTCCAGTAGCTCCAAATGGATGACCTATAGAAAGAGAACCGCCCCAGAGATTAAATTTGTCCATTGATACCTTCCCTACCGCTTTATCTCTTCCTAAATTTTCCTGTGCAAATTCATCAGATGCTAATGCCTTTAAATTAGACAGTATTTGGCCAGCAAATGCCTCATGA
This sequence comes from Saprospiraceae bacterium UBA7328, assembly GCA_002471345.1. Taxonomy (GTDB): domain Bacteria; phylum Bacteroidota; class Bacteroidia; order Chitinophagales; family Saprospiraceae; genus UBA7328. The sequence continues at coordinate 31,472 of DKPS01000101.1, read as the reverse complement.
AACTCAATAACATCCATTTCTGCAAGAGTCATATTTGCTTTTTTAAGCACCATAGAAGTCGCGTATGCTGGTCCTAAAAGCAACTCATCTTCCAAACTCTGGCCTGAAAATGCAAACTCCAAAATTTCTACTTTTGGCTTAAATCCCAATTCTTTGGCCTTCGTTTCAGACATAATCAAAACAGCAGAAGCACCATCGGTAAGAAAAGAAGAATTGGCAGCGGTAAGTGTTCCGTATTTCTTATCAAAAGCAGGTCTTAATCTAGCAACCTTTTCTATTGTGGAGTCTCCTCTTACACCATTGTCTTTATCAATATTTAGAAATTTTGGCGGTAGATGTACATCTACCATTTCTTCTGATAAGTGCCCTGCTTCATGTGCTTTAGCGGCTAATTGATGAGACCTCACTGCAAATTTGTCCTGTTCTTCTCTACTGATTTGAAACCTCGCTGCCATGATATCACAATCCTGGCCCATCACTCTATCCGTGCTATATTCTGCAACTGCCGGTCGTTCAGGCACAAAATCAGAGATTCTAAGTGAAGACACAAACTTCAAATTATCCCCCAATGTTTTTAGTTTCTGAGCCATGAACAGCTTCTTCCTCATCTTACGAGGAAAAAGAATAGGAGAATCAGAAGTATGATCAATTCCTCCTGCAATTACAACATCGCTTTGACCGGTCATTATCTCCATACACCCATCTGCAATTGCTCTATTGGCAGAAATACATGCCTGGGACACAGTGCGGCAAGGTGTCTTATTAGATATTCCGGCAGCAATGGCAGCTTCCCTTGCCACATTTGGTGTTTTGACATTAGAGATCACATTTCCCATTATCACACTATCTATAGCATCAGCATTGAGTCCTGTCTTATTCAATAATCCCTTTATTGCAAATCCACCTAACTGATACGACAGTAAATCCATATAGTTTGTCCCTGACTTGAGGAAAGGAGTTCGACATCCATCTATTACTACAACTTTGTTCATAGTTACTTTTTTAAAGTGCGGAAAGATATAAGAAACTGAGAAAAGACTGAAGCAGATGTATAGAACGTGTAAAAAGCAAAATTCATTTCTATCAACCCAACATCTGACTTCATAATAATCATCTCATTACAGGTATATGTATCATCACAGATGTACCTCTATCTGGGCTACTATCCCATTCAAGATCACCTTTGAGCATATTGACTCTACTTTTAATATTTTCTAATCCTAGACCTTTCTTTACCTTTTCTTCATCAAACCCTTTACCATTATCCTCCACTTTCACAAATAGCTCCTTGTTTTGCTGGCTAAGTTGGATATCCAGTTCTGAGGCTTCAGAGTGTTTAATTGCATTATTCAGAAGCTCTTGAATAATTCTATATACATGCAATTTCTTTTCATTAGAAAGCCCAGTGTCAATTTTATTTGTATGTAAAAATATTTCAGGATTTCCACTTGCTGAATAGCGATTGATCAAATCATTAAGGGCCGCAGACAGGCCAATTTTTTCTAAAGAAGCAGGTTTCAAATTCCTAGAAATATCCCTTACCTCTCCACATGCATGATCTATTAATCCATAAATTTTTTGATAGGACATATCCGCAGTAAGTTTTTTATGATCCAACTGTAGCGAATCATATTGAAGTTTGAGGGTGGAAAGTAACCCTCCTAGGCTATCATGCAGATCATTTGCTATTCGAGATCGTTCTAGTTCTTGTCCATTCATCATCGCTTCAAGACTTTGGATACGTAGATCGTTTTGCAGTTTCATAATCCGCTGTCTGTCTAGCTCTTCTCTTTGTTGTGTGATCAAGCTTCGAGTTTTACCTCTCTGGTTATAGTATCTGATGATATAGTAAACAGCCAGAATACCAACAAATAGTAGTGCTCCCAAAGCGATTAAAAGTCTTCTACTTTGTTGCAATTTTGCTAGTCCTTCTTCATTTTCAGTTTCAAGATTCTCAATTGCTTTCTCTTTCTCTTGGGCTTGATATTCTAATGCAAGCTGATTAGAAATAGCAAATTTTTCGCTATCTCTTTGAGCTTCTTTTAAGGCATCAGCCTTTTTCAGATAGAATAAAGCTTGCTGTTCTTTTTCACTCTCTTCATAGCACTTCGAAAGAATCTCTGAGACCCTAATTTCTATTCTATAAGGAATATTGGGTATAAGTTCAGCTTCTTTGAGTTTAGAGATAGCTAGGTCATAATTATCATCTCGAAAGTAATAGTAACCCATGTCCATTAGGGCTTCCGCCGAATACTTTACTTGATCGAGCTTTTTTTCTAATTTGACCACTGTCCCGGCAATTTGCACAGCTTCTTCAACCTTGCCCATACTGCCCAACAACTGAGAGAGCAATAAACGATTTTGAATTTCCTGACTCTTATTTTGGCGTAAAAGAGATTTATCTAGAGCTGCTGAAACGATATCCAATCCACCTTCAAAATCAAACTGTGCTAATAATACTCTCCCTAATGCTGTAGCTGCTTCTATTTCTAGAAAGTCAATGCTATTCTCTTTATAAAAGGTCAATGCCTCTTCAGAAAGTCGTTTTGCATCATTTAGAAAAAGGCCTTCAGAGGTATAAAAATTGGCCAATTCCAATCTAGCCATATGATAACCAGCCTCGTTCTTCTCAACTTTGAAATAAGTAGAACTAGAAGTTAGATCTTCCACTACTTCTTTTCGTTTCAGCGGTAATGTCTTATAAATCAAAGCTCTTTGATAATAAGCCTTAGCCAAAGAAATGAAATCGCTGTTTGTCCTATAAGCCCTGATTTCTTTATCCAATTCCTCCAAATTCTGATTAGGAGTATTGAGAATAGTAAGATCCGCTTCATTTTGAGGGAACCACCACAATAAGAATGCTACGAGTAAAACCATATCGACCTGCTAATGTCTTTTATATCATCCGTTAAGTAATTAGTAGAAACCCTAGTTTATTATAATACAAGTGTGTATACTTTCGTATTAATATGCGCCAATCATTGCTTAGAACAAGTGATATGCGGCCAATCCTATGAACGAATTTTAAAAATCCGAAGATCTACATCAATTACAATTGATATGTGGATATAATTTGGGGCTAATAACTGAAAATCATGATCAAGATATTAATCGTAGACGACCACAAGATGTTTGTAGAAGGCTTAGAGTCGATTCTAGCCCGAGAAGAAGACATTAAAATCGTGCACAAATGCTATGAAGGAAAAGATGTCTTTAATATGACTCTTTTAGAGAGCGTAGATGTTATCCTTCTAGATATCAACCTTCCGGATATTACGGGAATTGAAATCTCTAAGAGAATCCTTAAAATGAAGGAAGATCTGAAGATACTAGTCCTTTCTATGCATGATGAAGAGAGTTACATCACGGAAGTATTAAAAAGTGGTGCTCTTGGATACATTCTCAAAAACACTGGTCGGAAAGAACTCATCACTGCCATCAGAACAATAGCTACTGGCAGAACATATTTTAGTCAAAGTATCACCAATACTATTATGAACAGTCTAATGGATAGCAGTAAAAAACCTAAAGAACAGGAAGTTCAAGCTCCTAAGATCACGCGTAGAGAAAAGGAAGTTTTAGATTTAATTTTAGAGGAAAACACTAATCAAGAGATAGCAAATACACTTTTCATTAGTCTTAAAACGGTGGAAGCGCATAGAAGCAGTCTGCTCTCTAAACTCAATGCAAGAAATACAGCAGGATTAGTAAAAAAGGCTATTGCTCATAAACTTACGGCGTAGATTTAACCTAGAAGATTCCTATCTTGTATTCGCAATTTTAAGCTAAAAGCTGATACATGAAAGAGTTTCTCAGTTTCTATTGTCAATATAACATCTGGGCTAATCAAAAATTAGCAGACTTCTTCCAAAACAAACCAGAGGAACAGCTTTCTTCATTTATTGAAAATAGTTTTCCATCAATACGAAAAACTGTCTTACATATCTTAAGTGCAGAGCGCAGCTGGTTGTCCAGAATGCAGCAAGACAATACTTATAACAAAAGTGTGAAGGACGAATTTCAATCAACTTCTCAAGCATTTGATTCTCTTGTTAAATGCTCTAATAAATTCAAATTATTTGTCAATGACCAAAATGAATATTTTCTAGAAAGCCCTCTCAAGTACAATACTTGGGATGGCACTTCCTGGGAGATGCAACCTAAAACAATGATCCATCACTGCATGAATCACTCGACATACCATAGAGGTCAATTGATCACAATGGCCAGACAATTAGAGTGGAAAGATGATATTCCAAGTACTGATATACTATTCTATTGGAGAGAAAATGCTGAAGGAAATTCTTCCAATAGACTTTAATCAATTCTTTTCTACAAGGGAAATATTCAGCTTAGTGAGTCCATTTACTCTACTACTGAATATCTGATAAATCAAATTCTCCTTTTCGAAAACTGCAGAGAAAGGAATCATATCTAGCTTACCCCTCTCTCTCATTTTCTTTACAGCTATGGATTCTTTTAAAGTCCATTCGAGGCTTGCCATTTCGCTTTCGTAAAATGACCTCAAAGTGCTGTATTCATCAGTTGATTCAAGAAATATTCGAACCCCATCTTTCAAACTTCCTGATGATCTCCCCAGCTCAATTATAGATGCATTACCATATTGAGGTAGATTTAGAGAAGTATACAATGAAGGATACTCTAATTCCTGCCCATAGGAGGATGTTGAAAAAACAAACGCTAAACTAAAATACATGAATCTGTTCATGACTGAAATTGGGTTTAGTAAAAAGAATCCAAGGTGATGTTCTGGATCTATCTTTTGATTATTTGGGGGAAGGTCATGTACATAACGCACAGCGATACAGATTCTTACATTCTTCAAAGAAGTATTTTTAATAAAAAAAAGTAATTATTGAGACAAGACCTATAATCTTCTTTGTTAATCAGTTTAAATCAATATTGGATGCCTTATTTTTATATTGTGATTTAGAAATGGATTAACTTCCAGAATGAAAAATTTGCAAATACTTGTTGGTATATTATTCCTTGGTGCCCTGTTTACAATGTGCACCAAAGACGAAGAGGGACCTCTAATTGATGTTAGGGCAGATTTCAAACCATTTTTAGAAAGTTATATCCAAGAGGCAGAAAGTAGAGGAGTTAAGGCTGATTTTAGTGAGACCGGTCTATCCATTCAATTCAGACCTGTAGAAGATGAAGAATCAGCAGGTGTATGTTTTTTAGGTCAATTCAGAATAGAAATAGATCGCTCCGACTGGAACGGTATGGCGCCTCCTGAGAAAGAAGGGTTGATTTTTCATGAATTGGGTCACTGTCATCTAGATCGTTCACATTTGAATACATTACTCCCAAATGGAGAGTGGAAAAGTCGTATGAGAGGAGATCCATTTATTGATGATAGACCAGTTACTGTCAATAATTCTGGACGAAGAAGAGATTATTATGTTGACGAAATTTTTAATACAAACACTCCTGTCCCCGATTGGGTAAATATCACACAGAGCTATGATTTTATAAATGATACCCAAAAACATGTCATCTATGAAAAAATCCCAGATTCCATCTCCTTTAAAGAGAGACTATTTTTACCATCTGGTGCCAATTGGGAGATAGAATTAGAGATAAATAATTTTGAAACTGAAGAGTTCATTGGAATAAGTTGGGGACAAGACAATAATGAAAAGTCATGGCGCATGGGCTATAGTAGAGAGAATCAATTTATAATAACCTCTGGGCAAGATCAATTCGGAACCATTTTTTTTAAAGACGATGTAGACGAGCTCATCAATGACGAATACAACGAGTTGACTGTCAGACAGATAGACAATGTATGCTATGTGTTTATTAATCAAAATTTCATTTATTGGTTTGACTACAATAGACAGGTTATTGGTACATTTCAATCTATAGATCGAGGCTCAATTGATCATTTCAGGAACATTAGAGTAAGCGAATTGATGTTATAATATCTCATAACTCTTTTTTGTGAAATTCATCATTTTTCTAAAGGAGTCTTTCAGAAAACTTATTGACGCAAGAAAACTTTTGAATACAATTTTCAAATAGTCTCCGACCCAGTTAGCACATTTCAAACACTTTACTAAATTTGCGTTTTTTAACAGTAAATTATCTTCATTTTTCATTGTTTTAAATCGCATCTCTTATGACTCAAAAGGTAAAATCTCCAGGCTCTCTTCTTCAAGCCTGGCAAGACAAAGAAAAAAAAGCAATGCAGCTTCTTCAAGAAACTGCATTTTTGAAATTTAATAAATCAGTAGATCTGGTATTGTTTAGAAATGACATTTATGACACAGCACCAAGTCAACTAATTCATCTTCACGACAAAGCACTCAATTACTGTGATTCGCCCCTGGACATAGAGTTAAGTTTAGATATTGCCACAGTAATCAATTCAATTGCAAACCTTTCTCCATGCAAAGTAGATATTGGAAAAATGGGATTGAGGTGGTTAGATCATAACCGCAGTAATAATCTTGATTCATTTGTAAATGAAGAATTACAGCATGCTATAGGAAAAGCCCCTAAGAATGAAGGTGCTAAAGACATTATACTTTACGGGTTTGGAAGAATAGGTCGACTTGTGGCAAGACGTATTATTGAATCCACTGGCCAAGGCAATCAACTAATACTAAAAGCCATAGTAATTAGGCCAAAGCTTTCTGACACCTATAAAGAAGCTAAAAAAAGAGCAGCCTTGTTGTCATCAGATTCAGTGCATGGTGACTTCAGTGGTCAGATAATCGTAGCCTCGGACGGAAAGTCTTTAACTATAAATGGCAATGTGGTTCATTTGATATATGCCACGTCTCCTTCAGAAATAGATTATATAAAGTTTGGCATCCACAATGCCATGATTATTGATAATACGGGAGTTTGGAGAGATGATAATGAACTTTCGCAACACCTAAGACCAGGTGTAGATTCTGTATTACTTACAGCGCCAGGTAAAGGGAAAGTACCTAATATAGTCTATGGTGTAAATCATAATAAATTTGACTATTCTAAAGAGAAAATTCTCAGTGCTGCATCATGTACTACTAATGCTATAGTACCAGTACTCAGTGTTCTTCAAAATGAATATGGTATTCTTAATGGACATGTAGAGACCATCCATGCTTATACCAATGACCAGAACCTATTAGACAATTTTCACAAAAAAGAAAGAAGAGGAAGAGGTGCTCCTATAAATATGGTGCTGACTTCTACAGGTGCAGCGAGTGCGGTAAGCAAAGTAATACCAGAATTAGCTGGCAAATTAAGTGGAAATGCCATTAGAGTGCCCACTCCTAATGTATCTATGGCCATTCTTAACTTGACTCTTGACCAATCTACTAACAGATTTAAATTAGACAGACTTCTTAAAAATATGGCTCTTCATGGAGAATTAGTAGAGCAACTTCATTATTCTAGCTCTACTGAATACGTATCAAGTAATGCTATAGGAATGACGACTACATCGGTGGTGGATGCTCCATCTACAATTGTCTCAGAAGATGGGAAAACAGCAATCATCTATCTGTGGTATGACAATGAATATGGCTATACCTGCCAGGTTGTTAGATTAGCCAAAAAAGCTGCTGGAGTAAATAGACATGTATATTTATAATCTATGTTTACTTTCGAAGTCTAAATTGCTCTCCTACTATGAAAGTACTTCTTGTACATTCACATGAAAATCCAATTTCATATTGCAGTGCAGTGTCACAAACTGAAAGAAAGGATCTAATAGATCAATATATCCAGAAACTTAAATTACTCTAAACCACTATGAACTCATTACAACTAATTCTTAAGGATATACGATACTTTGCCCCTGTTTGGACTTTTGCATCCTTGAATATACTTCTGGGTACATGGGTGCTCTATATTCCAAACATCAAGGAAAATTTGGCGCTTAATGATGCAGAATTGGGTATTGCTCTGTTCTGCTATGCTATGGGTATTTTAGTAATGATTCCTTTCATATCGTCTATAAACAGAAAAGTAGGTGTAGGAAAATACACAATAATTGGAGTTGTACTTTTCTCACTTGTTTTCATTCTTCCCTTTTGGACGACTACATACATAGAGTTGTGTATATCATTATTCATTGTTGGCATTTTCTCAGGATCTACAGACATTAGTATGAATGCTTTAGTTTCTGAAGTGGAACGGACCAATAAAGTAAACTTCATGTCCGCGGCACATGGCTTCTTTAGTCTAGGGGGAGTAATAGGTGCAGGAATAGGAAGCTTCATATTAGTTGGACTGGTTTCTCCTAAAGCTCACATAACCATAGTAGCGACATTCATACTTCTGACCAATTTGTTTCTTTCAAGGAATTATATCAAGATTAAAGAGTCAGAACATGAATCTTCGGAAACAAAAACTTCAATCCTTGGTTACTCCCCATTAATCATTGTTGCATTCATTGCTTTTGCAATAATGGGAAGCGAAGGGGCTATTGAAAATTGGAGTAAACTGTATCTCATAGATGTAGTAAATGTTACTTCTGAAAAAGTGGCTGGTTATGGTTTTGTGTTTTTTTCTACCACTATGGCCTTAGGTCGATTTTTTGGTGATGGCATTAGTTTGAAGTTTGGCTCAGAGAATACGATTATTGGAGGTAGTATTTTAGCGATTGTGTCCTATTTAGGGATTGTATCGGGTGGACTTTACTCTGTTCTTGGAGGATTTGGTCTGTTAGGACTAGGGTTATCTGTAATCATACCAGAGCTTTTCAGGATAGCTGGTCAGACTGAAGGAGTATCTCCCTCTGGTGGAATTGCTTTTGTCTCAGGAGTAGGCTTCTTAGGTTTCCTCATTGGACCTGTAGCCATGGGTTTTATATCCAATCAAATGGGATTGAAAATGAGTTTTATTGCACTTTTAGGAGTGATTATAATTGCAACTTTCTTGGCTATTCTTAGAAAAGTGATGAAATAGAAAGGCCTCAACGAATTCCTCATTAAGGCCTTTAATTATATACAATATATTTCCAGAATGTCTATCTGTTATAGTGGTTAATCTCAGAATCCCCACTTACTTTTTTATGTTCTATAGTACCATTTCCTTTGTATGTAAATTCACTATCCCCTCGTGTAGTTATGTTGATTTTTCCATTTACTGTCAATCTCGCTTCACTGTCACCATCCAATTTTATATCAAGATCGTTGACCACAAATCGATATCCATCAATCATACTATCAGAATCTGCATCAATATCAACAGTATCAGCACTTCCTTCTATCTCTAATTCTGCATCATCATCCATATCTACATCTAGGCTCTTTACAGCAATCGCACCTTTCAAAACTGCATCATCATCTAGATAGATATTTAAAGAATTAGCACTAATTTTGTTCATTAGTTTTATTTCAGCGTCTCCATCTCCGCTTATAGCAGTCAGTCTTTTTGCTGTGACATGAGCCACTAATTTCTCATCAGCGCCTTTTTTACTATTTGTGCTATAACTTTTAGTACTCAATTTAAGAATGTCTCCCTCTTTCTCTACTACAATGTATTCGTGTAAGTTTTCATTAGCTTCAATTTCCACTTTCTCTTCTGTATTTGACAACTTTATATAGACCACAAAATCATCTGTAGCAGATATTTTGGTAAAATCCGTAACGTCCCTTGTTTCTTTGGTGATATTAGAAGATAGGTTTATAGTATTACCCCACTGTCCAAATGTTACAGTTGAAAAGGCAAGGAATATTAATACAAATGTATTTTTCATGAACAAGTGTTTAGTCTTTATAAATGAATGTTTGTGTATAGCAAAGACCTATATTCTTAATCCTGGGTTGCATATTGACAAAAATATTTTATTCCTAAGTCTAAAAGTATTTATGAATTAATCCTGAAATGCCCCACCTCCTTCTGCGCTACTGAATACTCTAATAGCAATTACTTCACCTTCTGCCGAAACCTTTTCTCCAGAAAAAACCTTGAAGTTGATGGTCACTTTTCTTCCTTTTATTTCAGTTACACGAGCTCTAATTTCTATAGGAATAGTGTTTGAAGTTGGAGCGGTATATTTAATAGTCATTGTCCCAGTTGCAAATCTATAAACTGGCTCACTTTCCATAGATCTGCCTTCAGCCTTATAAACCGCTGCCATTGCAGTACACATGGCATGACAATCTACTAGAGTCGCTAACACACCACCATTAAGAAGCCCTTTCCATCCTTGATACTTTTCTTCAGAATTCCAAATACACACAGACTCCTCTCCTTCCCAGTAACTTCTTATTTGTAGCCCTTGGTGATTGTCTTTTCCACATCCATAGCAGATGTTACCAGGCATGTGATCTTGAAAAATTACACTCTCATTCATAATTCAAATATGCTTTTTTATTGAAAAAATACTCCTTTGTCATCGTCATTTAAATAGAGTCTTTCTACCATACAATTTACAAATGGGGCATTCACTTGGATTATGACCTCGAGCAGGACAGTATTCTCTACCAAAAAAAATGATCTGAAGATGTAGTTTATTCCAAGTTTCTTCTTCAAATATTCTCTTAAGGTCCTTTTCGGTTTTTTCTACATTCTTTCCTGTAGACAAGTTCCATCTGTAAGCCAATCTATGAATATGTGTGTCTACCGGAAAAGCTGGCACACCGAAGGCCTGAGACATGACAACTGATGCAGTTTTATGTCCAACACCAGGTAAAGATTCCAATGATTCAAAAGATTGAGGCACCTCACCATTGTATTCATCAAGAATAATATGAGAAAGGTCAAATATGGCTTTAGATTTTCTTGGTGATAACCCACAAGGTCTTATTATGGCTTTTATTTCATCCACATCCAATAATATCATATCACTTGGATTGTCCGCTCTTTCAAAGAGATATGGAGTAACTTGATTTACTCTTTTGTCTGTGCATTGTGCAGAAAGAAGAACGGCAATGAGCAGAGTGTATGGATCAGAATGATCTAGAGGAATGGGAGTATCTGGATATAGGTCCTCCAATATTTGCCCTATGTGAACTGCCTTTTCCGCTTTAGTACTCATTATATATCAGAGATTTATTAAAAATTTCATCGTGTCCACATGATCAGCATAATCAGAAAGAGATGGACACTGGCTACCACCAATAGAAACTGTATTAATATTCTCAACATCTAGTTCTAGATTGGAACTTACACATTGTATGCTTTCTTTTTGTTCAATTATTGAATCTTTTATCTCTGATAGGTTGTTATATCTTTCATAGTACAAGCTTGCAATTCTGCTGAAAATGCTTTTTTCTTCTTTCAGAATAATAAATCCATTTGTCAAAAAGTCATCTTGACCCATAAGCCATATTGCTTCATTATAAGTAAAATTATTGTTGTACTTATTGTGATTAATAATGTCCTTAAAAGGATAAAAGGCTTCAAAAAGATCATCCAAATTGAAATCTTCTGGAACAAATATTTTAGAAATATTTCTACATCCTAAACCGAAATAATCAAATACATCAGATCCAAGTCTTTCAAAAACGTCATTATCATCTTCAGACCCAAGTACTGCGACTGAAACTCTATTTTTCCTTATTACTTTAGGGTATTTTCTAAAATAATATTCAAAATGCTGAGCTGTATTATTGCTACCAGTTGCAATCACAGCATCATAATTCGACAATCTATCTGTCGTAGTAATAATCTGTGAGACTTCACTATCGATATCATTCATGATGTCTAATACCAATTTTACTAAAGCATCATCCTTAGAAGATGTTTTTATAACAGCATTGTGGCCTGAAATAAATGTACAAAGCAAATCATGGAAGCCTACCATTGGAATATTTCCTGCCAGAACCAAACCAATACTCTTTGATTTTACTTTCGACACATCATACTCACTTATCCACCTTACTAATTTATCTTTTTGTAAAAATTCACTAGATATTGCATTTATGGCTTTCTTCGAATTTTCAGGTACAAACCATTGATTCTCATGATGGGCCTTTGTGATAGCCATTTCCACAGTTTGATTATTAAAATCAGTGAGGCGAGTACCAAGTTCTGCCAATAAACCCAACCTATCTTCTAATGTCATAATGATATTCTCTTACTTTTCTGATTTATTTATGAAATAGGACCTCCATTTATCTAGTGCTAGAATCATATCATCTGGCAGCTCACTTTCAAAGTACATTTTCTCCTCTGTGTGAGGATGTATAAAACCTAAAGATTTAGCATGAAGTGCCTGTCTTGGACAAAGCTTAAAACAGTTTTCTACAAACTGCTTGTACTTAGAATAGACTGTTCCTTTTACTACTCTAGATCCGTCATACTTACTATCAGAAAATACTTGATGACCTATATGATTCATGTGTACTCGAATCTGGTGAGTGCGGCCAGTTTCAAGTTTACACTCGATAAGACTTACATAATACATGTCCTCTAGCACCTTATAATGTGTGATGGCATGTTTAGCTCCTTCACTATCATCAGGGTGTACTGCCATGATTGTGCGACGCCTTGGATGTCTTCCTATATACGCTTCTACAGTCCCTTCTTGTTCTTCAAAATTTCCCCAAACTACAGCATTATAGGTTCGTTCTATGTCATGATCAAAGAATTGTTTGGCCAAGTGACTCATAGCATATTCTGTCTTAGCTATGACCATTAATCCTGAAGTATCTTTATCTAATCTATGAACTAGTCCAGGGCGATCAATCTCATTTCCTGGCAATACGGGAATATCATCCCTCTGTATGTGAAAGGCAATGGCATGAACTAATGTACCTGTCTTATTTCCAAAGCCTGGATGGACCACCATCCCTGATGGTTTGTGAATTACCATAAGGTATTCATCTTCAAAGACTATGTTCAATGGAATATCTTCTGGTATAATTTTGTGTACCTCTCCACTTTGTCTTTCTATTAAGATTTTAATAGTATCAAATGGTTTTACCTTATGGTTAGGTTTTACAGTTTTTTCATTTACTAAAACTGTACCTGCTCTGATTGCTATTTGCACCTTGTTTCGAGTAGTGTGCTCTACCCTATTCATAATAAACTTATCAACTCTCAGTGGACTTTGCCCTTTATCCACATCTATTACAGTCAATTCATGAGTTTCTCCCTCAAGGATCTCATCCTCTCTAATTTTTTCATTTTTCATACTCATTGTGGTATCAAATCAAGCTGCGAAGGTCTTAAAAATTAAAGACAGTCTCTTAGCTCCAATTTAACTGAATCTTCAGGCAAAGAATTGATAGAAGAAAAAATGAAATTAGTGCAGCTATTGTTGAGATTCAATAAAGTTAGCCTCTTCATGAATCTATCCTAATTCAATTCTCAAGGAATCCCTTTCTAATTCAAAAATTGCTAAAAAGCATAGAGCATTCCTATTTTAATCTTATTGTGGTCATTAGCACTATTGACTTCTCTGAAATTGCTATTATCGTCAGGAAGAATAAGATATCGAGCTATAGAAGTCTGTGAACGTATGAATTGGAAATCAAAAAACCAGCTATCAGAAACGGGTATGGTAAATCCTCCGCCAATTCCATATTCTAATCCAAAATTGGTTTGGTTAAAATCAAAATTAATTGATTGTCCATTTTCATCTAACACATTTGTAGAAGTGAATATGAAATTAGGCCCAATGAAAGCTTCAAAATAAGGTTCCAAAATGGATATTTTGAAATTTGGAAAGATCCTCCAATTGAAATTAACACTGAGGTATCCTGAATTTACCCTTTCCTCTAATCCATTGAATACACTTTGATCACTGAAAATATGATCATATTCAATATCAAACCCTAAAAAGTGGGGTGAAAGTGGTTGAACTTGATAAAGCATAAACCCACCTATACCGAACCCTTTTTCATCTCCCAAATTTCTCTTGAAAGTAGATTGTGGGAAAAGGACATTCATATTAAATCCAGTGAGTCTTACCTTCAAAGGATCTTCTGTGTACGTCTCTTCCAGGTCAACACTCTGTGATGAAGCATGTAAACACCAAGCACAACTCAGAATAGTGATTAATGTTAGTATTTTTAGTCGTCGATAGACCATCACTTAAATATAAAAATTGGTTTTCATATGAATAAACGAAGTTTTGAGACTTTATGTGTTAAAGCGGCAAAAGATACTTCTACTACTAAACCACATAATCTTCCAATATACTCTACAGCCTCTTTTGTATTTGAAAATATAGAACAAGGTATTAATATATTCGACGGAACGGAAAAAGGACATCTATATGCGAGATATGGGAATCCTACTGTTGAAGCTGTTGCTAATAAAATCGCCTCTTTGGAGGGTTATGATTTAGACATTGACCCTTTTGGAATAATGACTTCATCAGGAATGGCGTCTGTTACTACATTGATAATGGGAATTCTCAAAAGTGGTGATGCTATTCTCACTCAAGGTAATCTCTATGGAGGCACCACTCAACTTGTAAAAGATGTATTCAGCAAATTCGGAATAACAACAATTTTTGTAAATCTTCGAGATCCAAATCAACTCAAAAAAGCCCTAGACAATCATCCAGAGATTAAAGCAATCTACTTTGAGACTCCTTCTAATCCTGCCTTAGATTGTGTAGATATGGAAGTTCTTTCCTCATTTGCAAAATCACATAAGTTATACACCATCATTGACAATACTTTCAGTACACCGATGCTTCAACAGCCATTTAAGTATGGAATTGATTTTATAGTTCATAGCACCACGAAATATCTAAATGGCCACGGCAACAGCATCTCAGGAATAGTACTTGGAAGGGACAAAAAGCACTATCCTCTGATTTGGGATGCTATGAAATATATAGGAGCAAATCTTAGCCCTTGGGAGGCATGGTTAGTTAATAATGGGCTTAAAACCCTAGCGCTTAGAATGAAAAAACATTCCGAAAATGCTATGGCATTAGCTAACATGCTTGTAAAGCATCCTCAAGTTGAAAAAGTAAATTATTTAGGTTTAAAAGGTCATCCAGATCATGAATTGGCAAAAAAACAAATGTCAGATTATGGAGGTATGCTCACTTTTGAAGTAAAAGGTGGAATGGAAGCCGGAAAAAAGCTCATGAATTCAGTCACTATGGCCACGATGGCACCAACTTTAGGAGATGTAGACACATTGATTATGCATCCTGCATCAATGTCTCATCGCAGTGTACCAAAAGAGATGAGAATCGAAAATGGTATAAATGATGGAATGATAAGGGTCTCCGTAGGAAT
>DKPS01000101.1:0-15913 GCA_002471345.1 Saprospiraceae bacterium UBA7328 | reverse complement strand
TAAATTTCAAATGAAAAAAGATCGAAATTCTTTAATTTAAACAGAGAGTGATTATAGACCGTAGTTAGGTGTCAATTCTCCAATATTATCCACATCGTAGAAATTATGAATAATATTAATCACCTCTTCAGGGTCATCAACAACAGGAATAAGGTCCATGTCTTTAGCACTCACATTGCCATTATTTTCTAACATCTCATCTTGGATCCAAGATTTTATCCCATTCCAAAATGAAGAGCCCATAAGAACTACTGGCACTTTTTTAATAGTACCAGTCTGAATAAGAGTCAATACCTCAAATAACTCATCTAATGTGCCAAATCCTCCAGGCATAGCCACAAAGGCCTGAGCATATTTCACAAACATCACTTTTCTTACGAAGAAATATCTGAAATTTAAATTTTTATCATTGTCGATATAAGGATTATGGGAAGCTTCAAATGGGAGCTCTATATTAAGTCCGACCGACACCCCATTGCTTTCTCTAGCACCTTTATTGGCAGCTTCCATTATACCGGGCCCTCCTCCTGATATTACTCCATATCCTTCTTCTGTTAGCCTTTTCGCCATTTGCACAGTAAGCTGGTAGAAATCATGATTCGGTTTGGTGCGAGCTGATCCGAATATGGAAACACAAGGACCAACATTATTCATTTTTTCAAACCCTTCAACAAACTCTGAGATTACCTTGAACATCGTCCAAGAGTTTTCTGCATCTATATGTTGCCATTTTCTCATGCTATTTTCTGTTTTATCTTTTACAAAAAACTGCCCCAGAATGAGAATGACCTCAAACCGGAGCAATTTGTTAGTTCTTCAATTATTGAGCATCAATTGAAGTACTAGATCTTAAGTTTATGACGTGACCATTATATGGTCTTATCTTCATTATGAAAGAGTACCTAGCCTTTTTATTCAGCTCTACACGTATATCTCTTTGTACTTAGAATACTCATCTCTTATATAATATTGCAATTGCTCTAAGCTGTCAAATTTGTCAAAAAGCTCCTGCATTTCCGTTTTCTCCTTTCCTTCACCTTTTACGAATACTTTTACATGGTTCTTTGTGATTTCATCATCGGAAAGAATAACCAGCCTTTCCATCACATTTCTAAGTTCTCTGATGTTACCAGACCAAGGTAGCTTTTGTAATTCCTTGATTGCTGAGGGCTGAATACCTTTTTGTTGTATTCCATACTCTCTACAGATCACTTTATTAAAGTAATTGGCTAAAAGCGGAATGTCGTCTAATCTTTCGTTGAGGCTTGGAACTTTTAAAATTATAACAGCTAATCTGTGATATAAATCTTCTCTAAATCGACCTTTAGATATCTCAGCTCTGAGATCTTTATTGGTGGCAGCAACCACTCTTACGTCAACTTGAATTTCCTTGTCTCCACCTACTCTTACTATTCTACTTTCCTGTAAAGCCCTGAGCACTTTAGCCTGAGCAGAAAGGCTCATATCACCTATTTCATCAAGAAAAAGTGTGCCTTTATGAGCCAATTCAAATTTTCCTACTCGTTGTTTATGGGCTGAAGTAAATGAGCCTTTCTCATGTCCAAATAACTCACTCTCTATTAGTTCTGATGGAATTGCTGCACAATTCACCTCAATAAGCGCTTCTTTTCTTCTTGAGCTTTTTTCATGTACCCATCTTGCCACTAACTCTTTACCAGTGCCATTTTCTCCGTTTATTAGAATCCTTGCATCAGTTGGGCCGACTACATCAATCGTCTCCTTTATCTTCACGATACCTTCAGATTCACCTACAATTTCTTGTGCTACGGATTTTTTATTAACTCTTTTCTGAAGTACTTTCTTTTCGGATATAAGAGTAGACTTGTCCATCGCATTTCTGATGGTAATCAGCAGCCTGTTTAAATCTGGTGGTTTCTGAATGAAATCAAAAGCTCCTTTTTTTACTGCTTCTACTGCCGTGTCAATATTTCCATGTCCAGAAATCATGACAACTGGAAGTTCAGGTTTAGTCGCTTGGATTTTTTCCATGACTTCCATTCCATCCATCTTTGGCATCTTCACATCTAGTATGACAACGTCAAACTGATTCTGCTTCAGTTTTACCATGCAATCTAGACCATCATTGGCCTCTATCACCTCATATTTTTCAAATTCTAAAATATCCTTGAGGGTTCGTCTGATACTTTTGTCATCATCTACTACTAGAATTCTCGCCATAGAGTTGCTTTTTCTTTATTACTACAATAATCATGCAAATATATTAAAGAAATTAACAATATGTTAATACATAAGGAATTTTATTAATGTGTATTGATTAAGCTCGGATGAGATTTGAGTACATCTGCTTTACTAAATCCTAATTCACAAAGTGATCATAAATTAACTGATGAATCTTAGGTCTAACATTCATCTTATAAATATTGCGATGAGACCTTGAAGGATATACTCTATTACTCAGAAAAACATAAACAAGATTATATTCAGGATCAGCCCAGACCAAAGTACCAGTAAATCCAGAATGTCCGAAACTATCTTTACTGGCATCTTTAGATACAGAACTTAAAACTTCATCAAACTCTATCAGAGGTTTATCAAATCCCAGGCCCCTCCTATTTTCCGATTCACAAAACTGGCATTCTGTGAATTCCTGAATAGCTGAGGAATCAATAAATCTACCTCCATTATATAATCCATTGTCAAGATAAACTTGAAACAACCTAGCTAAGCTTTTCGCATTACCAAATAATCCAGCATTACATGATACTCCGCCCCACATCGCTGCTGCTTCGTCATGTACAGTACCGTGAACTAGTTGATTTCTAAAATTAGTATCAATTTCAGATGGAACAATCTCGTTTAGAGGGTAAGAACTTTTAGGAAGATACATTAGGCCATCATTTATTTCTAATGGGTTGTATAATTCTGTATTAAGCACCTCTAAAAATGGCCTTCCTTTTACTTTTTCAATGAGCTTTGGCAGTAATTGAAAAAACAAGCCAGAATATTTATACTCTTTCTCTCCAATTTTAGTCTTTTTTATCCTTCTCTCCATCTTCTTTTGATAGCGCTTATGCATAAAAAGAGAATCTGTTATACCTATTGGAAATAGTCTATTCTTTTTGTTCTTAAATGTTCTTTTCTTCCACTGATCATCTTCATTTTTCAAATCTGAATAATACACGATATATGGTAACAGACCGGCTTGGTGTGCCAATATTTCTCGTATGGTGATTTTATTCTTGTTTGATGTATTAAACGCTCTGATATATTCAGAGGCGGGTTTATCTAAATCCACTTTTCCTTTAGCGACTAGATTCATTAGAAGTGGAAGTCCTGTTGTCACTTTGGTTATAGATGCTAAATCATAAAGATGATTGAGTTCAACAGTTATATTTTCTTCATAAGTATGGTGCCCATATGCTTTTTCAAATACTATCTCACCATCTTTAACTACTAATATTTGAGCACCCGGAAAGGCAGCAGAATCTATTGCGTCATAAATGATCGAATCAACTTGTAGTTCGAATATTTCTTGCGTATATGTAGTCTTGCTTAGAAAAAAAAGCAAAATGAATAAAAGTCTAGGCGACAGACTAATTGATCCAAATGGAATAGAAAAAATTTTCATACCAAAATGTTCTTCAGCTTCACTTTGACAAGATACGCACTACAGAACCTTTTTCAATGTTTATCTATAAAACCCAAAATAAAAAAGGTGAACGACAGCAATCATTCACCTTTTTTCATATCCGAAATACAAAAAAATTATAGCGCAGGAATTCTTAAGATTTGTCCAGGATAAATCTCATCTGGATCTTTTAACATTGGCTTATTTGCCTCGAATATAACTGGATATTTCATTGGATCTCCATATACCTCCTTAGCTATTTTAGAAAGATAATCACCCTTCTTTACTTCATAAAAAGTGGACTCAGGCTCTGGGTTTCTTACTTCAATATTATCTGCTACAGCTCCTACTCCTTCTACATTACCAAGAGCCAATATCACTTTTTCTCTATCCGCATTGTTATCAGTAGAACCTTCTACTATTACTTGCTGAGCTAAATCTATTCTTAAGTTATCTACGGGTATACCTAATTGTGTCACAGCACCTTTAAGAGCTGTAATTCTTGCTTCTTCTCCAGTTGGTTCAGCTTCTTTTTTACCGAAAACCTTTTTTCCTGCATTTTTAATAAAGGAGAATAATCCCATGTCTTACGTTTAATTTTGTGTGATAAAATAGCGAATGTATAAATGAATCTTCCTACTAAGAAAAAAATAATTCAAAAAATAAGCATCAATGAATTGTTTTTCCCACTCTAAAGGATACATTTAATTGGCCTTCATTTTTTAGAACTCTAAGAAGGTGTAAATAATTCCATATGTCAAGAAATTTCATTAAAAAAATTGATATTATCCCTCTTCAAATCGAATTAACTGAGCCATTTGTAATCTCAAAAGGACCGCTCACATTCGCAACTATAACGGTTATCAAAATCTATACTAATGAAGGTTATGGTATTGGCGAATGTTGTCCTTATCGTACCATACATGGCGAAACTCATGAAGGAACTATTGCAGCAGGAAAAAAAATTGCCAATGAAATAATGGGTATGGACGCCAGAGAGATTCATAAAATTGTGCATGTAATGAATCGTACTCTAGCAGGAAACGCATCCATCAAAGGAGCTTTTGATATGGCCCTATATGATCTAAATGCTAAATTAGTCGACCTTCCACTTTATAGATTCCTCAATGGAGATGCAGATAAGGTGATGTATACAGATATGACTGTCAGTCTATTAGAAAAAGACAAGATGGTAGAAAAGGCATTGAAATTTCAAAAAGATGGATTTCCAGTACTAAAAGTAAAACTGGGTAAAAGGCCTTCACAAGCAGATGTAGAAAGAATGCAGGCTATCAGATCGGCAATAGGTGATGACTTGCCTCTGAGAATTGATGCAAATCAAGGGTGGAATTATATTGAATCGATAAGAGCCCTAAGTGCAATGGCAGATTTGGGAATAGAACATTGTGAGGCACCAATACCCGCCGCAAATTTCATAGACCTTCAAAAACTAAGAATAGAAAGCCCAATTAGCATTATGGGGGATGAATCCGTATTTGTTCATCAAGATGCGTATAGAATGCTGGCTGCAGAGTGTATAGATCTTATAAATATCAAATTAGGTAAGTCAGGAGGTATATGCAATGCTATGAAAATTGCAAGTATTGCAGAGGCCGCTGGAGTATATTGCCAAGTAGGTTCCTTTTCAGAATCACGACTGGGAATTACAGCTTTGGCTCATTTTAGCATGGTATGGGACAACATTATATATTTTGACATGGACAGTCCATTGATGCATTCCTTTGACCCTATTAAAGGAGGTATGATCTATCATGACGATTGGAGAGTGACAGTAACTGATGAACCTGGAATTGGTGCAGACTATGATTCAGATTTTCTAAAAGGATTTAAAACTGAAGAAATCACCTAAGTCATACAACCTAAGAATTAAGAAAAACAAACAAAGTTGAAGAATCAACTAACGGTATATAAAATCGGAGGAAAAATTATTGACAATCCAACTCACATGAAAGCTTTTCTCTTTGGGATAAAGCAATCAAAAGGGCATAAAATAATCGTACATGGAGGAGGTAATACTGCCTCTAAAGTGATGAATCAAATAGGCCTTAAACCAAAAATGATAGATGGCCGAAGAATTACAGATGCTGCTGCTTTAGAGATAGTAACCATGGTGTATGGTGGACTTATTAATAAGAGACTAGTAGCTCAACTTCAATCTATCGGTGTAAATGCCATTGGCCTTTCTGGAGCGGATGGGGATATCATAAGAGCTCATAAACGAGAAGTAAGGGAGATAGATTATGGATGGGTTGGAGATATAGATGAAGTCAATGGCAAAGCATTAAGTGCCATATGTAAAAATGAAAATGTACCAGTAATATGCCCCTTGACTCATGATGGAAATGGCCACATGCTTAATACTAATGCAGATACAATTGCATCTCAGGTAGCTATTGCACTTGCCCAAGAATTCGACATAGAATTAGTCTTTTGTTTTGAGCTTAAAGGTGTTTTATCAAATTATGATGATAAACAATCAGTTATACCTGAAATTTCCAGGAAGGATGCTGCACAAATGCACAATAAAGGAATAATAAATGATGGAATGATACCTAAACTCAAAAATGGATTTGACGCATTGGAGGGTGGAGTGAGAAATGTTTTCATAAAGCATGTCGAGGATATAAATGACATAAATGCAGGTACAACTCTAGACCTATGAATGAACGAACTGAAGATGCTCTACAGTTGTTAACTGATTTGATTAGAATTCCTTCTTTTTCAAAAGAAGAAGATAAAACAGCTCAAATTATAGGCACTTTTCTTGAAAAAAAGGGAGTAAAATTTGAAAGATCAAACAACAATTTGATTTCTCGAAACAAATTTTTTGATGAATCTAAATATACTGTTGTTCTGAATAGTCATCATGATACAGTTAAAGTGGTAGATGGATGGACTAGGGATCCTTTCGGGGCAGAAGTTGAAAATGAAAAGTTATTTGGATTAGGAAGTAATGATGCCGGTGGATGCTTAGTTTCATTGATCGCCACGTATATTTTCTTCTATGATAAGCCACTTGACTACAATCTGATTCTCATAGCTTCAGCAGAAGAAGAAAATTTTGGCCATAACGGAGTCTCCTCAGTTTTATCAAAATTAGATATTGAACCTGACCTTGGAATCATTGGAGAGCCCACACAAATGCAAATGGCTGTAGCAGAGAAAGGACTAATAGTCATAGACGGATTAGCTAAAGGAGAATCAGGTCATGTGGCCTACCAAAAAGGTGAAAATGCTATTTATAAGGCCATGGATGATATTAAATGGATCAGTAATTACCAGTTTCCAAAAGTGTCAGAAACACTTGGGAAAGTAATGATGTCTGCGACACAAGTTGAAGGTGGTATACAGCACAACGTAATTCCAGATTCATGTAAATTTGTAGTGGATGTACGGGTGAATGATTGTTATCGTCTCAAAGAAGTTGCTGACATCATATCTATAAATTGCAGCTCTGAAATGACGCCTAGATCTCTAAAATGGCACCCTTCTAGAATTGACATCAATCATCCGTTGGTAAAAAAAGGAAAATCTCTAGACCTTGATTATTATGGATCGTCTACAATGTCTGATCAAGTTCATTTCAAGTGTCCTACTTTGAAAATAGGACCTGGAGATTCATTGAGGTCCCATACAGCGGATGAGTATATTTTAAAAGGTGAGGTAGAACAAGGAATATCAACATATATTTCATTATTAGAAGGATTATCTTTGTGATTATCTCTCAACATTCTGATACTGATACTTCATCAGCTTTCATAAAATCAATTCAAATCATCAATGAAACTCTGGGATAAAGGATATAAAATAGACTCGCTGATAGAAGATTTCACTACGAAAGAGGATCGAAAACTCGATATACTTTTAGCTAAACATGATATCCTTGGTTCAATGGCTCATGTCAATATGCTAAGATCTATTGGCTACTTATCAGAAGATGAACTTATAAAAATTGAAATCGAACTCGAGAAGATTGCTGAGTCTGTAGAAAATGAAACATTTCTCATTGAGGATGGTGTTGAAGATGTCCATTCTCAAGTCGAGCTATTATTGGTAAACTCAATTGGAGACATAGGAAAAAAGATTCATTTAGGAAGATCAAGAAATGACCAGGTATTAGTAGATTTACGACTATTCTTTAGAGAAGAATTGTCTTCACTTATAAATCGGTTAAGCTCACTATCTACAATGTTATTAGATCTGAGCGATCAACATAAGAACGATTTGATGCCTGGTTATACTCATATGCAGATGGCCATGGTTTCTTCTTTTGGGTTGTGGTTTGGAGCATATGCTGAATCTCTTATTGAAGATATTGAAACTTGTATAAGCACTAAAAAACAGATCAATAAAAACCCGCTAGGAACAGCTGCTGGATTTGGCTCTTCTATTCCTGTAAATAGAAAGCTTACTACAGAATCACTAGGATTTGATGCGTTGTGTGTGAATTCTATTTTTGCTCAGATGGCAAGAGGTAAAACAGAGTTGCTAGTCGGCCAGGTAATCAGTCAAGTGGCATTCACAATAGGAAAAATGGCTATGGATATATGCCATTACAGTAGTCAGAACTTCGGATTTATGAAGCTGTCAGATGAATTTACAACTGGCTCATCCATCATGCCACATAAGAAGAACCCAGATGTTTTCGAACTGATAAGAGCGAATTGTAATCTTTTATCAACTCTTCCACATCAACTTCAGGCAGTTATTGGCAATCTTCCAAGTGGGTATCACAGAGATTTCCAATTATTAAAGGAGATTATCTTTCCCGCTCTAGAGAAGATGAATAGAATTATTGATCTTACTGCACATGCTCTCCCTAAATTACAGATTATCCCTCCTGATTTAACTGAGAACAAGTACGAATACCTTTATAGTGTAGAAGTAGTAAATGACTTAGTAAAACAAGGGACTCCGTTTAGAGATGCCTATAAGAAGGTAGGGGAAGACATAGATAACGGTGCATTCAGTCCTCAGAAAGAGCTTAATCATACACATATTGGAAGTATTGGAAATTTAGGAAATGACATCCTAAGAAATAGATTGATTCGGCTTTTAAAAACCTAGAATTCTATTCCAAAGTTAAGGTTAAAAGTTCTTCCTAATTGATTAGTTGCCGTACCCAAAACAGTTTGTTTAGGTTTCTTCCCATTATCAATTTGCTCCACTTGCAACCTTGCTGTAAACTGCAAATATTTTACATTTGATCTATCCAAAACATTCAAAACGGAAGCTCCTATTTTGGCTTTATTCTTTCCTATTGTAAATCGATAATCTGTAGACAAATCAAATCGCATATAGTGCGGAAGTCTGTTTTGAAAATTTCTTGGATTATTATTTCTTTTATCATCTCCTGTAGATAGGATACTGAGATCTGTATAATTCCTACCACTAGAATAAACAGCATTAGCTGAAAAATCCCAATCCGAATATTTATAAGTATTAGTAAATGATAATTGGTGACGTCTATCATCTTGAGAAGGAAAGGGCTTATTCTTAAATATTCCTGGAAAGCTATTCTCTGATTTACTTAATGTATAAGAAAGAATACCGGCATACTTTTTTGATTGATATGCAGCCATTAGGTCCATTCCTTGAGTCTGACCATTTCCACTTAGTAATTCAAATTGAGCATTAATAGACGGTGCATCATTATTGACAAGCTCTGGCAAAAATGAAGTAAAATTCAAGACATTATCTCGATCAATATGATAGATCTCTAGATCTATCAACCAATTATCTTTCTTGTAAACTCCCCCAATCATGTAGTTATCTGATGATCCAACTGACAACCTTATTCCGTCACTCAGGACAAAAACCTCTACCTCTTCCCCAAATCGATTACTATAGGTCAATTCTCTTACGTATTGGTAATTTTTAGAAGCAGATGCTTTAAGGTTGAAATTATTGAAGGGTTTGTAAGACAATGCCAATTGCGGGGAATAATATATCTCATCAGTGCGATCATAATGAGTTGCTCTAATTCCCGCATTTACCGTAAAATTTCTTAAAAAAGAATGATTAATAGAAGCAAAAGCACCTTTCTCTATACTCTGCTGATTATTATTCAAAAGACTCCTTCCATTTTGTCCCAGATTCAACATGTTCTGATGATCGGTGTATTTTGTCCCAAAGGATATTTTCGTTTTATTAATTGATTTTGTGGCCATAAATGTACTCGACCAGTCTCGTATTTGATTTTGATTCTGATTCTCAATCGAAGTATTTGTAGGATTCAAATTCCTGTCATCTGAGATGGAAAAAGAAAGAACGTTGCTATCCTTATATTGAGAATAATAGGATGTAGAAGACAATGACCATTGTCGAGGAAGAGAAGCAAACAAATTAAAACTTGCACCATCATTCTGCCATGATTCATCATTAGCGAATGACTCTTCTACTGTAATTCTTCGATTAGAGCCTCTTGGTCCTCGTGCAGTAAAGCTATTTTCAAATGTTGAAGCTAATACATCATAACTTTTGAAGAAATTTGCATTAACATTTAGTTTTTCAGACTTGTATGACAGTTTCCCATTAAGATCGTAAAAATCAAAAGATGGCGTAACACCAAGAATAGTGGCTCTATTAAAATCAGTCTCGTCAATACCGCTCAAATCAGCATCTTTCTCAAAAAAACCAGCATTAGCAACATTATTATATGATGCTCGGCCAGCAACTAAAAAATTCCAGTTCTTACTAAGGGGCACACCTAAACTAAGTGAACTATTCAACAAATCAATTTCAGCGATTCCTGCTACTTGATTTACACTTTGGGGAGATGACATGGATACTAACCCTCCAGATTTACCCGATTGATTTATAGGTAATTCATTTTTATAAAGCGTCACGTCATTGACATAGCTTCCATTTATATTACCAAAAATACCATAGAAATGATCTGTTTTGTAAATTGGAATACCATCAATAAGTACTAAAGTTTCGGAGTCATCTGCACCTCTGATACTTATAGAGCTACTTTTATCGTCTGTAGCCGCTATGCCTGGTAGGAATTGCAGTTTTCTAAGGACATCATTACCTTGAATAGTGCTACTCCCTACTGACAAAAGATTCGAAATTCTAAGCTCCGTACTGGCACTCAGTTGATTGATAATGACAATTGGTTTTTGCCCAGAAACCGTAATCTCTTCTATTTTTTCTACTGATGGAGAAAGGACAATTTTGTTTAAATTAACTAGGTCTTTAACCTTTAGATCAGAGGATTCATACCCGATGTATGAGAATACCACTTTTTCTTCCAAAGCAGTGGCATCTACAAGCAATCTATATTTTCCATATTCATCAGTATATGTCCCTACTTGGAGGGAAGGAATAGATACAGTAGCATAATCCAAAAATTTTCCCTTTTCTCCCCTTATCGTCCCACTTATATCAATGAATTCTTCTAGATCAATGAGATTCATTTTATAATGATTCACCTTTCTCAGCAGTACTTTCTTCCCATCTAAGACCTGATACTCAATATCAGAAGGTTGAAGAGTGAGGGTAAATAATTCTTCAAGTGAGTTAGACTCTAAACTAACTGAACCAGGATAAATCTGGTCTAGAATGTACGCTGGATAGCTCAGTTTTACATCATATTTTTTCCCAAATCTTTCCAGAGCAGATTCTAAGTTCTCCTCTTTATTACATTCAAATTGGAATACTTCGTTTTGGGCATCTAATGAGATTCCTACTATATAAAAAATCAAGAAAGGTACTAACCGGTTATGTGGCACTATTTCTTTACTATTTCTACTATTTTACCGTCGATACTGTAATCTAGACTCATAGGCCATGTCACCATGTAAATTGCCTTTTTAAGGTCCTTAGTTTCTAATGATCCATTGTATATCAAACTCTTTACTTCAGAATTAGCATTGATTTTTACGTCAAATTGTCTTTCTATTTCTTCAAATACTGTCCCCATAGTTGATTCTCTGTAAGAGTAAGAACTTTGTCTCCAATCGATTTTAGCTTGGAAAGGTATTTTTTCTAGGCTATTATCATTGAGCTCTACAACATCTCCGGCATTAAGAATTTCTTTACTTCCTTTTGAAGTCACTTCTACTCTTCCTTCTGTACATTTTACTAGAAATGAACCTCCTCTACTATGTACATTAAACTTTGTGCCCAATACTTGGACATTTCCATTTTCTGTAATTACTGTAAATGTGGATCCTTTCTCAACTTCAAAAAACGCTTCACCACTTAAATTGACCTTTCTATTCGTTTCCCACCTGTTTTTGTCGTAAACCACTTCAGAGCCCGCATTTATAGATATGATAGAGTTATCTGGTAAAGTGTGAACCATATTCTCTGCATTGGGAGTGACTATAGTCATATTGTCGCTCATTAGAAAAACAGCCGCCACTAACACCGCTACACTTGCAGCTATACCTATAAAAGAACGTCTCCAGAGTTTCTTTACATTGTCCGTACTCTGCTCAAGTAAAATTTCTTTAGCATCTGTACTTTGCTCAATACGATCCCACAATTTGCTTTTATCAATAGAAACTGCAAACTCTTTGAATTGGAATGTATTGACTAACTCCTTTGCCTCTTCCACTTTTGCTGTTTGATCAGGATGATCTTTTAACCATTGTTCCCATTTAGAAGCATCTGTTCCATCTTTTACCCAAGAGATAAAACGTTGCTCTTCAGCAAGTGATAAAAAATCTAATTGTAAATTATTGTCATTCATGACTGTTGAGTACACTCAAGTACCTGTTAGTTTTTAAAAAGTTCATCGAGATAATAATCTCTATTCTGTGCATAGTTAAGTGAGCAGATGTCAGTGCTACTATGCATGATACTCATACATACTCCATTTCCATCCTTTGAGTCATCATGTCCTCTTTGTAGATAACAATGACCCAATTCATGAAAAATCACTTGTTCTCTCTTACTCTCAGATGCTCTTTGCCAAAGTAAAGGATCAATGATTACAGCATTAGGAGATTCTTCTGTATGACTGCATTGTCCTACCACATTTCCTTCTCCTATACTTTGAATAAATCCTTCTACTTCATAAGATTCATAATTCACTTCGATTCCTCTAAGTGATCCTTCTTCTGCAAACCGTTCAAAATATAAAGCCAACTCTGTATCAATAAAACCTACAGAATTCTCTTTATCACAAGAGATTGTGGTCATCATGAAAAATGCCACAAAACATCCATATTTAATCAGGCTTTTACACATCTTTTTTACATCTACTATTCCTTTAAGACTTTTCTTAAGGGTTTGTACTCATAAGCACATCATTTTTTTTCGCTATGACCAAAATAGCCAAGACATTAACACAATTGCTAATGACATGACATCTCTTAACTTCTTTATCCCTGAAGACACAAGATTTCGTGCTGATTGATAAGATATATCTAACACTTCACATATATCTTCATAGTCCTTGTCATTATAATATTTTAGGTAAATGGCTTCTTTTTGTCTTGCTGACAACTGGTCAAAAGCTCTTTTTATCTTTTCTGCACGCTCTGCATCCATTTCTGTTTGGGCCAATATATCTTCAATCGAAAGCTCAGTCCCAAATGCCGTGTCATGATCATTGATCTCATTTTGAGATTGAGAGACTTTTTTGGCTTTTTTTATAATGCTCCTACGAAGGGACACCATGAGATAATTTCTAATAGAATCTGTGTCACTCAGCTTCTCTCTATTTTGCCATACGTAGACAAAAAGATCATGTAAACAATCTTCAACTAAAGAAGCATCCTGAGTAAATCTGCTGCCATATTTAATGAGCTGATCTATATTTTGATTATAAGCAATAGAAAATGACTGTCTGTCACCTGCCTTGATATTTTGCCATAATTCGAGATCAGTCATCGTGTTCATTAACTTAGATATCACAGAGGAATATTGTAAAATTAGGAAGAAAGTTGGATTGAGAAGATTATTAGGCCTCCTTATTAATTGTATTTAACAAGTGTATTTCATTCTAAACAAAATTAAACTTAAAGAAAGTAGAAGCTCTTAGTTGACAAAATCATATTACAAATAATTTAAATATGTTTGCAAGGTGAAACATATACATTTATACCTTCTCCTATTCGTATTTCAGATATCAGATGCTCAAGACATTATTCTTCCTGGTCTTAATGGAGAAGAATTGCTTTCAGAGTTAGCAAGAGAATATAAACCTGCTACTGTCCTCAATTATTCCAATGCACGAGAGTATATGTATGAAAACTTACAATTGCAAAAAGATACAATTGAAGGGATATATACAGGCTTCAAAATTTATTTGCCAGAAAATGCACCCTCTAGGTCATGGACATTTGAAAATGGTATCAATACGGAGCACATATATCCTCGAAGCAAAGGAGCATCAGATGGAAATGCATTTAGTGATCTACACCATCTTAAGCCCTCAAAATCAAATGTAAACTCATCGAGACTCAATCATCCATTTAAAGAAATAGACGATGATGTGACTAAAAAATGGTTTCGAAAAGAAGGGGCTACTTTTGATATTCCTACTGAGCACATTAACGAATACAGTGAATTAGACAGTTTTGTGACCAGTAGTGGATTTATTATTGGTGATTTTGAACCAAGAGAATCTGTAAAAGGAGATATAGCAAGGGCCGTTTTTTACTTTTTTACTATGTATGAAGAAGAAGCAATCGCCGCGGATCCAAATTACTTCGAATCTATGAGAGAAGATCTATGCAGATGGCATGTTCAAGACCCTCCTAATTTAGATGAAATGAGATTTTCAGAGCTAATAGCTGAGGTCCAAGATGGAAAAACCAACCCATTTGTAATGGATTGTAGCATAACCTTACGAAGTTATTGCGCTAATTTGAACTTGCAATGTGAAGAAAGAACAGTTCCTACTGTCGAGTTATCAGAAAATGGACCAATTCTGATTGTTCCAAATCCAAGTACAGGGCGAATTTCAATAACAAGCCCTATTGAAATAAAGAATATTGATATCTATGATTACAACGGGGCTACAGTTTATTCAATTGACGATGTACAAGATCACACCCTGCATATAGATTTAAATTTGCCTCTTGGATTATATAACTTAATGGTAAGAGATAAAAACGGGAAATTCTATTTGAGCCGTCTCATTATTCAAAAATAAGCATTTCAATATTCCATAAAAGAGAAAAGATCATCCCGATAAATCGAAATGATCTTTAAATCACCTTGGCTGAATTTTATGGATTACAACTTTTTGCGATCCGTATCTAAAATTTATAACTGAATTTTTTTCGTCGTTGTTTTGAGATAATATACTAGTAGATTTTGGAGATCCATCACATGCTCTGTGGTATATGTGTGATTGATGTAAGTATTCCCGTAAGATGCGTATATTGGTATGTCGAGCATGTCACGGACCTCTCTAAATCTTTCTTAAACTTTTAACTAACTGAATCTCATAAATGATATAGTATATCATCGTTGCCAATCGTTATTGACAATCCAAAGATAAGCGCACTTCTACCTTGCTCATGTCGTGGTATAACCGCATTTTGAGACTAGGGGAAACCCCTAGAAAGGGCAAATTGATAAGATTGAACATAATGTCACTGAGACGTGGATATATATAATCTTTGAGAATTTGAGTACAAAGGCTTTTAAAAACATCGGAAATATTTGATTGGCCTCCATCAAGGTAGTAATCTAGATTGCGACAATACGACTTGGTAATCTTCTGCTATCCTTTAATACACTAAGATCTGGTCCATGTTATCTGACTCCTCACTCCTGACCACTTTCACCTACCAATCTGACTAAATGTCATTCTGTCAGTCCGCTTTCTGTCAATATCGTCTCAGAAAATCTGCACAATTGTCACTCTTTGGCATTGGCATATCTATTGATCTTCATTCTTCACAAGAAATTATATTAACGCAAAAAGAACATATCAATGGGTAAAATAATCGGAATAGACTTAGGTACGACCAACAGCTGTGTAGCCGTAATGGAAGGCAACGAGCCGGTAGTAATACCTAATGACGAAGGAAGACGTACTACGCCTTCTGTAGTTGCATTCCTAGATGGTGGAGAAAGAAAAATAGGTGATCCAGCCAAAAGACAAGCTATCACTAATCCAACCAAAACAATCTCGTCCATAAAAAGGTATATGGGTATGAGATACAGTGAAGTGCCTGCTGGGGATAAAAATCCAGCGTACAAAATCGTCAAAGGTGATAATGATACAGTAAGAGTAGATATAGACGGTAGAAAGTACACACCTCAAGAACTATCAGCTATGGTCCTGCAAAAAATGAAAAAAACAGCAGAAGA
>DKPS01000239.1 GCA_002471345.1 Saprospiraceae bacterium UBA7328 | reverse complement strand
CAATAGCTAAAAAGTTAATAGAACCTATAAAAGTGAACATGGTAGAATTAGGAGTGATAAACCCTAAATAAAGTGCTAGTAGTGAACCTGCTAATCCAGCAAGAAAGGCACTTAGTCCGAAGCTGTATAATTTGTACTTAGAAAGGTTAATCCCAATGGCTTCTGCGGCAATGTCGCTGTCTCTTATAGCTTGAAATGCTCTGCCTATTCTGCTTTTAACAATATTTCTGGTCATAATCACACAGATAATGGTGATAATGATAATGAGGTAATATAAAGAGAGATCATATTTCAAACCAGTCCATTGAAGATCTATTTTAGGCACAGACATACCCATTCTTCCTCCTAAAAAGTCCATTCTTCCAATTAATATGGATACCGCTAAACCAAAAGCTAATGTCGCAATAGCTAAATAGGGGCCTTCAAGTTTTAACGATGGAATTCCTACAAGGAATCCAAACAATGCAGCGATAAGGCCTGAAATTAAAAATGCTCCTAAGAAAGGTATACCAGCATTCATGCACATTACGGATGCATATGCACCAATGGCCACAAATCCAGCATGACCTAAAGAGATTTGACCAGTATTACCGACAAGGAGATTTAGTCCTAATGCAACAATGACATTTACTGCCATTAGGTTTACAAAAGATAAATAATACGTTTTTACAATGAAGGGCAGGGCGAACAAGAAAATGAGGAGCAATGTGGTCCAAAATATTGGTTTCCAATTGTCAAATAACCTCAGGTCCTCAAAGTAATCGGTTTTTAAATCTCGCATATATTGCCTTAATCGAGCAAAAAGATAAGAAGCCATTGTCATCCCACAAAGGATATTGGCTTCTAAAGAAATTTTAATTAACGAGTGTTTATAATCAGAATCATCAGTTGACGGATGTATGTGCCATTGGAATCTTGCGCACTCAGTAATAAAGAGATGAGCAAAGTAAAAAGATAGTGAGTTAAATAGTTAAAAACTGAGATCAAGAATATCTATCCCCAATTGCCTTTTCTCCTGATTTAGAATTTACATATTTTCGCTTTTTTTAAAACAATATGAGAAATGGGTACTGTTGAAGCATTTAAGCATTATGTATCAGAAGTCGAATCTTCTGAAAACTATCACAGACCTATTGCATTTGGTATTGGCATCCGTAAGAAACGAGAGGACAAGACTTTAGAGGTTTTTTATCCATATATCAATTATGAAACAGCTTATGGCACAGCAGCTATACTTCAAGATGTAACTAAACATCGAGGAAATAAGAATGGTTTTGTAAACTTGAATCACAAGCAAGTAAAGGCAGCTCTATTAAAGTTTCAAGCTTTCAGAAGTGATGGACAGAAGCATGTAAACATTGAACTTTTAGATGTTTTGACTAATGTATATCGTGATGTGAAGACTTATCATGAAGTTGACGTTATAGTCTATTATCTTTATGATAAAGACTTGGCTGTTGAATCAGCTGAAGAAGGATATTTTAAAACTCAATGCCTCAGTCAATTAAAAGTCAAACCACATGGAATTAATGTAAGTGGCATTTTTGGTAAAATGAATAATGTGGCATGGACTAATAAAGGCCCTATACTACCAGTGGACTTAGCAGCGCAAAAAATGTACTGGACATTCAAGGGTGAAGAATTGGTAGTAAGCCATGTGGATAAGTTTCCTTATTTAGTAAACTTCCATGTACCAGAAGGTGTCAGAGTCGTGTCAGGTGCAAAGGCCAGATTAGGTGCACATTTGAGTCCCGGTACTACTATTATGCCTGCCGGTTATGTCAATTTTAATGCGGGCACATTAGGAAATGCAATGATCGAAGGTCGAGTCTCTGCTGGAGTAGTTGTGGGTGAGGATTCTGATATAGGAGGTGGGGCATCAATTATGGGTACGCTTTCTGGTGGTAATAAAAATGTAATTTCCATTGGAAAAAACTGTTTGCTTGGCGCAAATGCAGGTACTGGAATATCATTAGGAGATGGATGCACTGTTGCTGCTGGAGTATACCTTACAGCTGCTTCTAAAATTTCTTTATATGACGCTGACAAAAAGCCAGTAGACATTCACAATAAGAGTGTGGAAGAAGGTCTAAACGTAGTTAAAGGCTTAGAACTTAATGGTAAGGCATATCTTCTATATCTACAGGATTCACAATCAGGTAAGATTGTGGCCAGACCCAATACGAAACAAATTGAACTTAATGAAAGCTTACATGGATGATGATGTGTATGCATAACCCATGTAAACTTTCTAAGTTGTTTTAACAAATTGCTACATTTTTAGTGATTGTTTATTTCACTGCACCACAACAGTTTTCTGAATCAATTGACTACTAGATCTAATGATTAATAAGTAGACACCTTTATGGAGATCATCAGTTTTGATTGTATCATAACCGCTAAAAATAGGTCTGCTCAAGACATTGCGCCCATCCATACCTATCAATTGTAACTCCCCATTGAAAAACTTTTGATTATCGATTTTGACAGTCAAATTTTGATCCATGACTGGATTAGGAAAAACCTGAACATCGAGATCTAGACTTTTAGATAGAGCTGCCTTCTTTTTACTTTTGACTTTAGCCTTAAGATTCGATATTTTATCCTCAGAACAGCTTATTCTGATTTCATCCAAGTACTGAGCTATTGGGAGGAAATTGTCAGAATTTTGAGTAGTGATGATCAATTTGTTTTGTTGAGAAGGAATGTCAGAAGAGGTTGTAACAACTGTTGATTCTTCATCGAAACTATCAAAGCTGTATATCATAGAAATATAAGCTTGCTCGTTTTGACCTTTATCTATATTGACAACAAATCTATAGACCTTATTGACTTCAATAATCTCATTTCCTATCACACCATTCAAAGAGACCTGACCATTTTCATCGATTTCAATGGATACACTTTCATCAGCTAAATGGAATTTAAAAGTACCCTGACCACCACTTTTCATGTACAAGAAGTTGATGATAGAAGGGTAGGAGAGTGTAAGGTCTCTAGAAATAGAATGAACAGAATTGGCAATATTTAGAATGCCCAGTTTTTGTCCATTAGAATTGATATCAGGGTGATTAAGGGATTGAGAAAGGATCTGAGATAAACCCAAAGAAGATTCATCCTGAACCCAAAGCGTATTCCAATCGGTACTATTTCCTTGGCCATTAAGAGCAGTGTCTTCGTCGTACATAAAGCTCTCGGATTTGATATCACAATCTTCTTCAAAAGAAATCATCAAGTCTTCGACTTCACCTTCAATATGATCATCACATGGTCCAGTGATCCGCCCATAGTCTACAATTACTCTTAAAATCGAATGAGACACAGCAAAAGAAGGAATGATAAATTCACCTGAGAAGCCATTGCCACCTCTATGCAGAGCTACGATTTCACCTTCATCATCAAAATCTTTGTCTCCATTCCAATCTGCATAAATCGCATAACTTAAATGACAATCCATACCTAAACAAGTAGGCGTGATACTAAATGTAACAGTTTGATTTCTGTGAGAAAAAATATCATTGTTTTCATCATGATAAATAAATCCTTCATTGCTTTGTTCTGTAAGTGATTGATTATCAATCATAATAGATTCAATCCACTCGTATTCTGCATCACCACTAATAGAACAAAGAGATCGATCACAGCTATCAGCAATACCATCTCCATTGTCATCTTCATCCTCACAAGAACAGTTTCCCATTTTCTTTAGATTGGGATTGTCAGGACACTCATCTTTAGAGTCACAAATACCATCACCATCAGAATCTACATCACCAATGCTGGCACAAGCACAAGGGCCACAATGGCTGCCTTCTTTTATAAAATTACCATCGCTGTCAAAGATCGATTTCAAGTCATAACAGTTTCCTTTGTAAGAAGACATATTACCATTGGTAAATACCTGACAAATAGTAATACTTCCATCGATATCAGGCTGGCAAGTATCACATGCTGGATCAACATCACATCCGTCAGGAGTGCCATCATTGTCAAAATCTCTGGAGTCGTCCTTGCCTGGACATTGATCTAAACCATCGCAGACACCATCGTTATCAGTATCTCTATATACTCCTCCAGAACATATCGTGCAATCTCTATTATAAGTTTCTCCAGTAGTACATGGATCTCCATCTTCACAAGGTCTGTTTTTGCAATTATTAACAGGTGGACAAGTACCACAAACCACTAGTGGGTTTATTAG
>DKPS01000140.1 GCA_002471345.1 Saprospiraceae bacterium UBA7328 | reverse complement strand
CAAGGTTTTGCAGACCTCTGCCTAACCACTCGGCCACCCGACCCTATTTTATATTTCTAAAACTGTTTTTAGAAACGGTTCGCAAATATAAATCAAATTTTATTCCAAAGTAAAGACATATTTTCAACCAATATTGACACTAAATAGTTTATAAACCATGATTTCACCATTACTTACAGGACTAGGAATA
The DNA here is from genome assembly GCA_002471345.1 of Saprospiraceae bacterium UBA7328. Taxonomy (GTDB): domain Bacteria; phylum Bacteroidota; class Bacteroidia; order Chitinophagales; family Saprospiraceae; genus UBA7328. Next base: position 5,515 of record DKPS01000140.1, on the reverse strand, counting down.
GCAATTGGCCTAAATCTTTTTGTTTTCATATTTGCATTTAGAAATCAAACCGATAAGTTAACCGATATAACTTACGCCATCACATTTGCTTTATTAGCAGGGTTTTTCTGGTATTCTGCTGATGGAGCCAACGATGCCTATAAATTGTCTTTGATGTTTATGGTTGTGATTTGGGCTATACGGTTGGGTTCGTATTTACTCTTTAGAGTAATGATAAAAGGTAAAGATGACCGATTTGATGAATGGCGTAATGATATTAAACGTTACTTGAGGTTTTGGGTTTTGCAAGGTTGTAGCGTTTGGATACTTTCTATACCTTTTATTATCGGTCTTACAAAAAGTACAGAGGAAATTGAATTGATTCAAAACAATAAAATAGTAATGTTCGGCATGGCTTTATGGATGGTTGGGTTTTTCATTGAGGCGATGGCTGATCGGCAAAAATTTAAATTTAGACTTAATCCTGCAAATGATGGCAAGTTCATGAATAAAGGCCTATTTAGCATAGTGAGGTTTCCTAACTATACCGGAGAAATATTGGTTTGGTTAGGAATATTTTTAACAGTTGTCCCTTTGTTAAAAGGACTTGAATGGTTGAGTATAATAAGCCCAATTTGGATTGCATTTCTACTTATTGGTTTGAGTGGAATTCCATTTTTGGAAAGGTCAAACAAGAAGAGATATGGAGACCAGAAAGAATTTCAAGATTACAAGCAAAACACAAAAAGACTCCTTCCTTATATATATTAATGGGCTTCTAGCCAGTTTTCGCCGACATCCATTCCAACTAATATTGGAACTTTAAGGTTTGGTAGTGCTCCTCTCATGTGTTTTTCTACAAGCTCCTTCATCTCCTCTAGTTCTGGTTTGAAGACATCAAAAACCAATTCATCATGAACTTGCATGATCATTTTGGTTTTAAGTTCTTTTTCTTTCATCTCTCGATGTACATTAATCATGGCAATTTTGATCATATCTGCAGCACTTCCTTGTATCGGAGTATTGATTGCCATCCGTTCCGCATTACTACTGGCTAACCGGTTTCTTGAATTGATATCTCTGAGATATCGCTTTCTTCCCATCAACGTTGTGACATACCCCTTTTCCCGGGCCTTATCCACGGTTGTGTCCATATATTTTTTTAACCCAGAATATGTTTTAAAATATTGTTCTATTAGTTCTTTTGCTTCTCCTCTTTTTATCCCTAATTGCCTGGACAAGTTTGTTGACCCTGCACCATAAATGATACTAAAATTGACCGTTTTAGCATTTCGTCTTTGATCACTTGTTACCTCTTCAATAGGAACATTGTATACACCAGCAGCAGTAGCTTTGTGGATATCATGTCCAGCAATAAAAGCTTTTAACATTTCTTCTTCATTTGCTATTTCTGCAATGAGCCTTAACTCAATTTGAGAATAATCAGCAGCCAAAAGGATATGATCACCATCTCTTGGAACAAAAGCCTTTCTGATTTCCCTGCCGGCTTCATCTTTTATCGGAATGTTTTGAAGGTTTGGGTTTTCAGAACTTAATCTACCCGTTGCAGCTCTTGCCTGATTGAAGGAAGAATGAATTAGGCCGGTTTTAGGGTTGATCAGGTTTGGAAGAGAATCAACATAAGTAGATTTGAGCTTAGAATATTTTCTAAATTTTAAAATATCATTGACGACATCATAGTTTACAGCCAGTTCATTGAGTTTTTCTTCATTTGTAGAATACTGCCCACTGCTTGTTCTGGTCCACCGATAGGGTATTTTTAATCTTTCAAATAAGACTTCTCCTACTTGCTTTGGAGAAGCAATGTTGAAAGGACCTCCAGCTTTCTCATAAATTCCCAGTTCAACTTTTTTTATTTCTTTTCCCAACTTAATGGAATAGTCCTGTAAAAAATCTTTGTCAATTTTAACACCAGCACATTCTATTTCGGCTAGCACATTGATTAGAGGCATCTCAATAGAATCAAAGAGACCTGTCAAATTCTCTTCTTTTAGTTTTGGTTCAAATATCCCTTTTAACTGGTAAGTTATGTCTGCATCTTCTGCGGCATAGTCGGTTACATCAGCAGGCTCTAAATCTGCCATAGATTTTTGTCCTTTACCCCTTTTCCCTATGAGTTCTTCGATTGGAACCATTTTATAGTTCAGATAACTTTCTGCTAGATAATCCAATTTATGTCTGAGCTCTGGTTCAAGAAGATAATGAGCAATCATAGTGTCAAAGAAAGGACCCTCTACATCTATGCCATACCAGAAAAGAATATTCATGTCAAACTTCAAATTTTGACCTATCTTAATAATCTTATCACTTTTGAAAATTGGAATAAAAGGTGCTAGAATTTTTTTTGCTTCTACCTTATCTGTGGGAACTGGGATATAGAAACCTTCCCCCTTTTTAAATGAAAACGCAACTCCCACCAAATCATCATGGTGAACATTTAGCCCTGAAGTTTCAGTATCAAAACAAAATGCACTACATTTTGCTAAATCATTTGCCAAATTTTGGATTTTGTCAGGTGAATCAAGGAGTTCATAATTATGCTTTTGAGACTCTAAAGATTCTTTGGCAATTGCATATTCTGGTTCTGATTTAGGCAATTGAGGTTCAGATAAAGACCTAGGAGGTGTCGCTTTTCCAAACAATGTTCCTTGTTGCACCTTTTTGATAGGCGCGTTGCCATCGTTTAGCACTTGCTGGGCGAGAGTTCTAAATTCTAATTCTTTAAAAATTTCAGTTAAAACCTCTTTATTTATTGGTTCTATTTTTACGGCTTTTGCATCAAAGTTTATAGGCACATCCAAATTAATAGTAGCCAGCACTTTTGACAACCTTCCTTGATCGGCGAACATTTCAACTTTTTCTTTCTGTTTGCCTTTAAGCTGATCTGTATTTGCAAGAATACCCTCCATATCACCATAAAGCTTTAATAGCTTAACAGCTGTCTTTGCTCCTACACCAGGAATTCCAGGAATATTGTCCACGCTATCACCTTGAAGGCCTAGAACATCTATTACTTGATCTACTCTTTCAATATCCCATTTGTCTAATACTTCGGGTATTCCTAGAATGTCAATCCCATTACCCATACGGGCCGGTTTGTACATGAATATATTTTCAGAAACCAATTGAGCATAATCTTTATCGGGGGTAACCATGTAAACAGTAAACCCTTCCTTCTCTGCTTTTTTTGCGATTGTTCCTATTGTATCATCTGCTTCATAATTCGCTACTTCTATAATTGGAATATTGAAACCTTCAACTATTTTCTTTATATAGGGCATAGCTATTGTGATGTCTTCTGGTTGAGCATCTCTGTTGGCTTTGTATTCAGGGTAGATTTCATTTCTAAAGGTTCCCCCTTTAGGATCAAAGGCTACAGCAATATGTGTAGGCTTTTGGTTCTTTAGTATATCCATCAGGGATCTCACAAAACCTGTAATTGCCGAAGTGTTTATGCCTTTAGAATTAATCAAGGGCCTTGATATGAATGCATAATGTGCCCTATATACCAAGGCATGTCCATCAAGAAGAAATAGTTTTTTCATTTCCATTGGACATAGATACTTACTTTTTTAAATGAGATCAAAACCAGACTTGAAAAAAGTTGAAATAAGGGCGAAGTGTTTTTCGAAGAGGCTCCATCCTTCTTTCATTAAATAAATGTTGCATGAAACAAATTGCTGACATATATTTGCGCGCACAAATGAGCAGGGCGATTAGCTCAGTTGGTTCAGAGCACCTGGTTTACACCCAGGGGGTCGGGAGTTCGAGTCTCTCATCGCCCACAAAGAAAGGTCAAGATAGTCTTGGCCTTTTTTTGATTTAAACCTAATAAGAAAAAGAATTAGCCAGAAAAACCTAATCTTTTTACATATCCATAACACCATTTATCACACTTTTTCAGTTGATTAAAGTGTCTATGAGGTCATTATCAATATTCAGTTTCTTAGCAGTCATATTATTTCTTCCTAATATTTTAATAGGACAAGAAGGGTTTTTGTATGAAGATGATATATATGATGCGAATATTAAGAGTGTTAAGTTTCACATAGCGGACTTGCCAACATCAATGCCAATAATAAGTTTGAATTCGCAAAGTCAGTTGATTTTAACTTTTGATGATATGATGGGAGGTGATAGATATTTTGCATACAAAGTAATCCATTGTGACCAGAAATGGAACCCAAGTACAATAAGCGAATTAGACTACCTAGATGGATTCAACGATGAAGAACTTCAGAATGGATATTATTCTCAAGGGACTAGAGTAAACTACTCCAACTATGAACTTGCCATTCCAAACGAGGACACTAGACTAAGAATATCAGGAAACTATCTTCTTGTTGTATATAATGACGATACAAAAGATCCAATTTTAACTAGAAGGTTTATTGTTTCTGAAAACTTGGTCAAAGTTATTCCACAATTTGGGAAACCTGTTGATGTCTTGTTGCTAAAGTCACATCAAGATGTAAGTTTCAAAATAGAACATAGAAACTATGATATCAGAAGACCGTTACAAAATGTAAAGGCAACAATAATCCAAAATGGTCGGTGGGATAATACAATTTCAGATGTCACCCCTAAATTTAATACACCAGGAATAATACATTTTGACAGGACACAAAAACTTGCATTCGAATCTTTCAAAGAGTTCAGAAGCTTCGACATTAGAAGCTCTCGAGGAATCAACACTTCTATTCACAGTATGGATTTGTATGAAGACAGAATTGATGTTTTGTTACAACTAGATAAAACAAGAGCAAGTCAGATTCAATTTGCTGAATCGCTCTTCGGCAATTCAAGGAGAGATATAAATGGAGAATTCATCATTCAGTCATTAGATGCTTATGACAGCTTTACACAAAGTGAATACATGAACGTATTCTTTAACCTTCAACCTAAATACGAACATCCAGACGCCGACGTATATATTTTTGGAAAACTCACAGATTGGAAACTCAAAGACGACTTTCTTTTGGAATATGATTCAGAGAGAGAGGTTTATCGTAGAGGTGTACTCTTAAAGCAAGGTTATTATGATTATATCTATCTACTAGTTGACAGAAGGTCTGGAGAAGTTACAAACGCCTTTGAAGGGAATTGGTATGAAACTGAAAATGACTATTACATCATTATTTATCATCGAGGAATAGGTGACAGGTACGATAGAGTAATTGGGCTAAGAAGTTTCAATTCTTTGACCCGTTAATGACAAGAATACCTCGGAATCAGCATTTAATCTATAACAGCGCTTTTTTGATAGAAATACTTTAGCTAAAAAAAGATATAGACATACTTTTAGCTTTCACAAAAAGATCATCATGAGCAAATCATTGAAAAAACGACTTTTTCAGTTATTTCTATTTGAAATAGTGGCTGTGCTTTTGGGAATGACCACCGGAGCATTTAGTCAAGACAACGAATGGAGCTTAAAGAGATGTTTGGAATATGCCATTGACAATAGTTTGAGCGTGGAACAAGCAAAATATGGAATTGATAATGCTAAAATCAA
>DKPS01000026.1 GCA_002471345.1 Saprospiraceae bacterium UBA7328 | reverse complement strand
TCAAACTCTTTTTCTGCACGCTCTTCTGTTCTATTTACCTCATTTAAAAAGTCTTGTAAGTTGTTTCCATTGCTGAGAGTCTCATGAAAAAGCTCTTCTGAGCCTTTGTTTTTCATAACCTCCTCAATATTTTTCTGGAAATACTCTCTCATTGTTGATTGTCCGAGTCCTTTCTCAAAAAATTCAAGGAAGTAGAATCGTGTAGAGTCTGTATCGTCTTTATTAGTGTCTTCTTCGTCAACAAGTGAAAGAATTTCTTCGTTTGGCCTCATAATTTTAGTTTGAGAATAAGTTTCGAAATCACTTTCAATCAACTTGTATATTTCTCTAAACCAACCAACTTTAATAATCGAATTTTGAATATCTTTTATAATCTCCATACTTAAACTTCCAACTTCTCCCTTAATGCTGGCAAGAGGAGAGAAATCTACGTAGCTATCATCAATGTTTAAATCTGCATCATCATAATCAAATGCTTTATGAATTAGCTTTGAAAAAATTATTGACCATATTTCGAATTGTTTGATAAGAAATGTGAGTTCATTAAGTTTTTTTGCTGAATGTAAGAGATTAGATAATGTGTCTTCATCACCAGCATTTAACTCATTATTCAAGAGGTATAAGTTATATAACCAATACACCCAGAGGGATAGCAAGAGAATACTTAAAACAATTATTCCACTTGGTGTAATTGAGTCAAAACTTGGAATTCTAATTAATATATCGACATATCCACCATTTACTAATAAATAGTTAACAATATATAAAATTATATTTAATAAATAGAGTATTAAAACTTTATCTAAAATTTTTAATCTTCTGCTCATTGCATTATGTTTATCTATTACAGCTGAATCAGGATTTTCTAAATTACTAATTTTTATAAATGCCTGTTTGTATTCACTTAGTGCAAGAGATATCTGTGTTTGGATATATTTTATAAAACTTCCAAAAAATGTTTTTTCACTATTGTGTTCAGATTCATTATTCACAGAGACATCAAATAATGACTCGGTATTATCTTCATCTTTGAAATAGTCTTGTTTTATATTCAAATCAATTTCATTGGAAACAATACTTTTTGGATTATTCAGAACTATTTTTTCTTTATTCTCCCCGTATCCAATTGGTAATGGTGATCCATCTATAAAGGAAAAGATAATCTGTCTTATCTCTCTCCAGAGTTTTGGCTGTTTATTATTACCTCTTCCAGATAGTTCTCTAAATAACTCTTTGTTTACTTCATTAATGCTGTCTAGGTGTTCAGTGTCATTAGACAATCCCTCAGGAGTAGTATCTCCAGAAACTAAATCATTTAAAATATCTGTGCTGTCAACCATCTGACTCAACATTGGCAATGGTTCACTAAATGTTACTGCTGAGTATCGATTTCGAAAGAAATCTAAAAAAGACTTCTTCTTTTGGGTTTTAGAATTTTCATAACTTTCATAATTAAATAAATTAGAGTGATTATCTATAACAAGATTAGAAAATCTTGAAACTTCAATATAATCGTCACTAGGTCTTACATAATCCTGGTGAGGAGTAATCCACTTTCCGTTCTCATTTGTAAGTGTGTCTAATATGCCCACTACAGGATCTGGGCCAATGAGAAGTCGAGTAAAAAACCTTGAAACAATAAAATCAATTTTTCCTTGTTGGTTCCTTTTTTGTTCATCAAAAGGTCCTTTTTCCATACCTCGCCATATGGAACCAGTAATTACAGCATTCGCGGAAATGTGGTGATAATAATTCTCTTCTTCAATATCCTTTGGAATCCTCAAAGGATTAGACCTATCAACTGGTGAAATTAATATATTTGCATTGGCATATGTTGTTCCTGAAGAGATTGTTTTATTTTCATACCAACTAGTCAAAGGAACAATTAAATTCAAAAATATAAGAGAGATGTTAGCTGGTGCTCTTAGGTATTTTTGAATTCCAGGAAAGTCCGGAGGTTGAGATATCGGTGATGTTATATTTACCATTCTTATTTTTTCATACTGTACAGATTCAAGTCTTGTTTTTATGTCCTCAATAGAACGGTATTCTCCACCGATACACTCAAAAGATTGGTACTGATTTTTCTCGAGATCAAAGTTTTCTAGTGTAAGAAAATTAGTTAGAAAACCTTTTCTTGACCACTCCTCCAAAACAGGTAAAGTTTTATTTCTCAGATTCTCATCAGAAAAATTGAAAATTGTTATTTCAGGCATTAATAGTCTTCAGGGTTTTGTGTTTCTAGTCTTTCAACTGCATTAATCATATTGTCGAGGACCTCTACAATTTTTGAAGACATTTCCCAGCCAGTAGATGGAAAACGATTGTAAACTCCATTCTCAACAACTGGTGTTATCTTCAACCGCTCATAATTTCTACGCCAGTGTTTAAGTTTTCCAATGATTTCATCTCTATCATTTTCACTAACAAACGATTTTAGTTCGGAGTTTATAGTGTTGTAGCTACCAATTGACCCACCTGAACTTCCAAGTAAAATTAACCTTTCGTATGGTTTTAGTGATTCATCCGAAAGACCAGTAGTGTAGCTACCTATAGCTAACGGTAGGGAAAGTAGTACTGTTGCTAGCATATCTTGTGGTCTTGGATTTTGCTCAATAAGTGGTGACGGGAAATCAATGCTTCTGTCAAGTTCTGGTAAATACAAATTAATACTTGCAGCAGAATTCAACTCTTCTTCTTTAATATCATCCATAATTTTTGCTGTAAACCAACCTGCAATAAATGAGTCAATAACTTCTGGTTGTAAGGGAATTGAATGTAAAAGATTTCTTGTTCTTCTCCACTGCCACATGCCAGCTAACTGAGAAGGTAACTGTCTATTTTGACTCCAAGATTTCATCAGCGTTTCCCACAAAGAGTTGAATACAGCCATGTCTTTAGCTGTTTCAAATACTGCATAAAATTGAATTGATTTTGCTCTTGATGAACTAAATAGGGTATCTACAGTGTTTTGATTATTGTCAAAATGTGGAAGAAGAGAACTTATTACTCTACTTTTTACTTGTTCTTCAGTTATTGGGATACCGCTTACCACGAGTTTTGTTTCTAAGCTCTCTTTATGTATTTTTTGATTCATCCGTCTTTCAACTTTAATCTGCGGCCTAGCCATATCTAATGCTCTGTTTAGAGACTGAATAAATTTATCAGTTCTCTCTGCTAAAACACGAGTACTTCCAGCTTGATCTCTTGATAGATACTCGTCTAGTGGTTGGCTTATATATTTACCGAAATCTTTTTCAGGGTCCAATATAATTTCCTCTGCTCTGTCTTTTATATCAAATATTTGAGAGTGAACACTGTAGTTACCCTGTTGAGGTGCTTGGGTCCTATCTTTGAACTCAAGATTTTCTAAAACCCAAGGTTCTGAAACAGATATTAAGCCTTCTTCTTCAGATCCAGTAAGTATATCCTTTAATAGCTTCCCCTCAGCTTCAATCCATGATTGAGAATCGCTGTAAGCTTTCATTACAAGCTCGTTGTACTTGTCTTCATATTCTCTCCAGGATTCGATCAATACCTCATTTTTGGATGGTCTTAAGCCATCTGAAGGAGTCTCTTCGGTCCAAAGTGCGACTTCTTTACCCTCTGGTTGTGTTTCATCTAATGCAAGTTCTGCAATATCTATTATTTCATTTAAACTTTTTTTGATCCCTGGTATGACGCCTTCTTTGAACTCTTGAATTAATATAATGGACTTGACTCTTAGGGATGACTCAGATGTATACAAAAGAGGATTTTTCAAATCAGATCTTAATGTGTCCCAAATAGTATGGTTCGAATCTATTTTTGCATTGTTACCTAGGCTATCAAGATTTTCTGTAATAGTATTTTTAAAAGCCAATGAAAAATGATCATACTCAGCTTTTTCTCTCTCTAAATCTCGGATTATGTCGTCTAGTTCATGTTCAAGTTTTTGTACAAGCTCAAGAGCTACTCGAGCACCGACTCCTGCGTCAGTTATTGTCGATATAACATGATTAACAAATTTTTCTCCAAAAGAGGAGCCCCATTTTTTAGCTTGCTCATTTTGCTCTAGATTTTCAACACTTTGATATTGTGAAATATAGTAATTGTATGAGGCAACAACATCATTGACCCAGTCTGAAATTTTTTGCTGATCTTTACCATCTGTTGCAAAGTCTATAATTTTGTTTGCAAATACTGTTGCATTATTAACAGAATTAGGAGATCTGATATAGTCAGTAATTTGATTTTTATTATCGCCGATCTCGTTAAGACCAGAATTTTCTAGAAAATAACCCCACTTTTGATCGGTTTTTTCTTCCAAAGCAAGTTGAGGCGATTTATTACCAGCTATAACATCTGCATCCCGATGTGCCCTGATTAAATGTTTTATCGCTTTTTTTGAAATTCTTTGTACAGCATATTCTCTGAAGTATTCTCTTCCTAAGCTAACACTTGAATATCCCATTGAGTTTAAGGGGAAACCAGGTTTTACACCTTGAGGACCTACTGGATGGTAAAGTCCTGCTACATTTTGGACATCGGCACACTCTGCCTCCCAGTTAGTTAAAACATTTGCCTTTATTACATCCGTAATATGTGGATCAAGACACCAGGCCGAAAGTAGTCTTCCAGTATTTTTAAAAATATCTTGCGGAGTTGGAAATGAAATTTGTCCATTTGATTTTCCAATTACAAAATTGTAGCGAGGACCACGTCTTGTGTCATTAGGTTTCTCTATTCCAAATTGAGGTAATATATTGGATATTGGCCTTACCCCAGGCTTAGAGTCATAAAAACCAGAAACAATCTCAGTTAATGCAAATAGTGAATTTGCTTCAATACTGACATTGTTTACTTGTCCATCAAACACATCTGGTGTGTAAAGTACGCCCACACTATTATCGCTCCATTGGCTGTCATTAGTTACTTTAGCTCTAACAATATCACCAACATCTACGATAGAGCCAGCACCTGAGCCACCAGCAAGTGAAGATACAATTATAATCTGAGCCTCACGAGATTGTGCTCCGTCATCCACGTCAAAATTTAATGCTCTTGTTATATCTTTTAGTTCATCAACTACACCCGCACCCTCCATTTGTTGCATAGATGCATCAATTCGATTACCTATTTCATGATATTTGGACATAGTTACAACTCGACCAATAGCTCTATACTGTCCAGCGCCATCAGATATAGGCACAGCTACACGTGATGGATCAGGAGACCATTGAGCCATTTCCTCATAGAGATCTCCACCTTTATTTTGCATAATTGCACCATCAACTTGGCTGTAAGTAAGTCCATCACCAGATAACGGTAAGTAATATTTGTTAGGTAAAGGCTTCACTCCAGTCCCAGGATCTAATAAATCAGGTGTGGAGGGAACATCAATCCATAAAAACTGCCACCCTTTAGGCATAGGTTTGTTTATAGTTTTAAGTTTTAATTCAAGATTTTGATGTAAGAATTGAAGGGTTTTACCTCCTGAGCCACCAAGACCGATGAATAAAAACTTACTTAACATTTTTTTATTCTATTTAGTTTTAATCAAAGTTTCAACTTATTTTCGGCTACCTGGGACTGGAGGTGGTGAACC
>DKPS01000174.1 GCA_002471345.1 Saprospiraceae bacterium UBA7328 | reverse complement strand
ATTGAATGGTTTGGCCATATAGTCATCTGCTCCAGCTTTAAGTCCCTTTATCTTATCTGAAGATTGATCAAGTGCTGACAGCATAATGATCGGAAGTTCGGGTCTTTTTCTTTTAATTTCCCTGACGGCATCCACTCCATTAACTTCAGGTAGCATCACATCCATGATAATTAGTGAAATATCATTTTCAATAGCTACTTTTATAGCTTCCTTCCCATTGTCACAACAGATTACGTCATAATCATCCAGCTGAAGATTTAGTTTAAGTACTTCTCTTATGGATTTTTCATCCTCTACGATCAAAATATTTGTGTTTCTACTCATTTAGAGTGGGTATTCTAATATCAAAAATGGTCCCTTTGGGCAAATTGTCTTTCACTTCAATATGACCTTTATGCTCTTGTATTACTCTCTTAGCAATGTATAGACCTAATCCGGACCCCTTCTTTTGACGGGTCATTTCGTCTCCTATTCTGTAGAATTTGTTAAATATTTTAGATTTCTCTGATTCTTTTATACCTATTCCATTATCAGCTATAGAGACTTTATAAAAATGTTCAATTGCTGTTAAATCAACAGTTATCATTGAATTGTCACCATATATTATGGAGTTGTTTATGATGTTCTTAAGAGCGATAGAAAAAAGCCTAGAATCAGTTAATACTTCTTTCTCATTATTGATATATGAAGAGAATATCAATTGGATACTGGGATGTTCTCTTCGAAGTTCATTTATCATTTCAAAGATAATGTCAGAGAGTCTTGCTCTATTTGTCAAGGAAGTTAGAGAGTTTTCATTCTTAGCAGAAATCAATAGGTTTTCTACCATTTCTTCAAGCCTTTTTAGTTCATCTAAACTTGTATCAATCAATTCATTTTTTGATTCATCATTTAACTTTCTGGATTTAAGTGTTTGAAGAATTAGGTCTATGGAAGAAATCGGAGATTTCAACTCATGTGTAATAGCCAATAAGAAATTATTCTGTTGAGTAATACTGTTAATCTCTTTTTTATGTCCTCGATATATCAGCCACATTCCAGCAATGAGTGTTCCACCTAGAAATAGACTCTCGCCGAGTATCATCCATTTTTGACGCTTATATTCATCGTCAAGACTTTGCTCTTCTTCTAAGTCTTGATGAATATTGATCAATTCCTTTTTTGCTTTATATTCTGATTCATTCTTTTCAAAAAGTAAAACTGTCCACCAGGTGGAAGCCAGCATTAAATATAATAGGACGCTATATGTGAACCACTTAATTTTCATTTTTCACTAAAAACATGGTCAAGTCCTTCACATATTGTCTTCGCTGCTTTTCTTAATAGTGAAGGGGAATGAGCTGCAGATACGAATCCTACTTCATATCCTGAGGGGCCTAGATAGACTTGATGGTCTAGCAGATACTTATGTAGAGACTTGAAATGTAACATTCCTTTGGAGTTAATATCTGATGCAGAAATCATTCTTTTTTTACTAAATGAAAACCAGAAAATAGAACCCATTTGTACAATACTCATATTATGACCTTGTCTATCGATATGTTTTTGAATGATTTTTAAAAAGTTTGCTGTTTTCTTTTCAAGGTTTTCATAAAACCCTTCTTCCATTAAGATATTCAAGGCTGTATATCCAGCAGTCATAGCAATTGGATTTGCACTCAGGGTACCAGCTTGATATACTGGCCCTTCTGGAGCAATACTTGACATTATATATGATTTGCCTCCGAATGCGCCTACAGGGAAACCTCCTCCTATTATTTTTCCAAAAGTGATAAGATCTGGTTCTACTGAATACATGCCTGCCGCACCTTCAAAACCAACTCTAAAACCAGATATGACTTCATCAAAAATCAAAATTATATCATAATCATCACAAAGTTTTCTTAACCACACTAAATATGAAGTGTCCTGTAATAACAACCCATTATTTGCTGGAATTGGTTCTAAAATAATACAGGCTATATCTTTTGCACTAGATTTAAGAGTTTCCTCTAAACCTTCCAGATCATTTAAATCAAGGACTATGGTGTCTTGTACAAAAGATTCTGGAATTCCGGCTGAAGTGCTCACTCCTAATGTCGCCAAGCCAGACCCTGCCTTGACTAATAAGGAATCAACATGACCATGATAACATCCTTCAAACTTGATGATTTTATCTCTACCTGTAAAACCTCGTGCTAGCCTGATAGCAGACATAACGGCTTCTGTTCCAGAACTCACAAATCTTATTTTATCTATATATCTGTGATTTTCGACTATTGTTTTGCCAAGAAGGTTTCCTTGTTTTGTAGGTGTTCCGAATGAAGTTCCTTTGGAAATGGCCTTATTGACAGCCTTTCTTATTTTGGCATTATTGTGACCCAATATCATAGGTCCCCATGAACCGCAGAAATCAATGTACGTATTGTTATCCTCATCTGTCATATAAGGACCTCTTGCTTCTTTTATAAATAGGGGTGACCCATGAACTGATTTAAATGCTCTAACTGGAGAATTTACACCTCCTGGAAAGTATTGTTTAGCTTCTTCGAATAATTTGTCAGATATTTTTCGCGTCATATTGAGTAGTTTATTGAATCAACATTGAATTCAGAAATAAATAAAAATATGTGATAAAGTTCGGTATTATTTGGAATAAAACAACGAATTTTGAACCATGCTTACCTCTGAGTTTGGCAATAAAATAAAGAACTTCATTTTTCTCAATAAGGAGATTCCACTTCCTGGACTGGGTGTGTTTAAATTGCATCACATTAATCAGTTTTTGAGCCCAAACGAATCCATTATTCACCCACCACAACAGAAGATTAGATTCGAGTCATCATCTACAGGAAGTATTCGAAATAGTAAATTCAAAAATTATTATATAAATAAAGTCACTTTAAAAGAACTAGAATTTCAGTTTCAAGATACTATTAATAATCTCTTGAACTTTGGTAAAGATGAAGTTAAAGGTTTAGGCAAACTCTCTCTTGATGACGAAGGTTCTGTACATTTTATTTCAGAAAACCTGATCGATGCTCAGAATAAATACTTGCCAATTATTGATACGCTCACTTTTCCAATGGCTAAAGTGAATGAAAAACCTCTGTCAAAAAGAATAATACCCAAGATAAATGTTAAGCAAGATGAAAAATTAATTTATTTCAGACCTAACGTAAACGCGAGAGAAACAAAGACATTAAATGCTCAAACCAATTATTCTCCAAGCAAAAGCTCAAAGTTTGTTTTATGGGCCACTTTAGCCTCAGCACTCTTTTTAATTATCTTTCTTGTTATAAAGAAATGTGATTTTAATAAAGAGATAAACGCTACAAATGAAGTTTTGGAATCAAGGTTAGGAACAGTGACCGAAGACCAAAAAATTACTACTACATTGACCAATGAGTTGATAACGAATAAGGTTTCAATTGTTGTGGGATCTTTTTTAGAAAAAAGGAATGCCCAAAAGCTAATTTCAGATTTAAATCAATCATTGTCATTGACTATTATAAAAAATGAAGATTATTATAGAGTTGTTGTAATTGAAGAAAATGATCCTCAGGTTTTAGAGAAAATAAGAAGTAGTATTAACCCTGAAGCTTGGGTTTTAGTAGATTAAATTTAGTCGCAACCCAAATCAACACGAGATTGTTCGTCATTGTTTGGGAAACAATTTCCGGACCTCAATTCGTATGGTTGATATCTTTCCAATTCTGGATCTCTCAATGAGTTGCTTAAGAATAAGATTAAATTTTCTCGTTCAGTAGCAGATAAATTGATAGGTTTGAACTTATCTGAAAGCATATTGTCCGAGATGTTCGGATTTTCTGAGACTCCATCTATTTTATAGTCAATTACCTCAGTCAAGGTGTTTTTGCTACTGCCATGGAAAAAGAAATTAGCATCTGCTAAATTGTACAATTGAGGTACTTTAAAAGCAAACATGTCTTCGTCTTTTAAAGTGAAACCAGCTCTTCCTAGATTTCTTTTATCATCAGGAAAGGCATTATAAGAAGGTCTTTGATACATATCTTTAACACCTAATGCATGAAACTCTAGAGACCCAAGATTTGGCCTGAAGTGACAATTTGTACATCTAGCTTTACCAAAAAAGACCAAGGCCCCTTCTTTTTCAGCGTTGCTCATAGAATTGACATCTCCTTTTAGCCAATCCTGGAAAGGAGCTTGATTAGATAAAATGGTTCTGATATACGCAGATAAGGCTAGTGAAGCCCCTAAAAGTGAATATCGCTCTTCTTCTGACATATTTGGAAGACCTGCATCAAACATGTCTCTATATCCAAGTTCGTCTATTATTTCTTCGTCAACTTTATATCTGTGGGTAACAAGGCCCTCGAAATTTTGTGTTTCAATACCTGCAAACCCTAATTCATTTGCCTCTGTGGAATGATCCAGTGCCCAAACATCTTCGGTTCCAACATTGACACCACTACCTCCAAATTGTCCATTCCAAAAAGT
>DKPS01000175.1 GCA_002471345.1 Saprospiraceae bacterium UBA7328 | reverse complement strand
ACAAGGTATCTGAAAAATTGAATGTGTGTAGGGATTTCTGAATCAGGAAACGTGATGTACTTGTTGAGTAAAAATCCTGAAACAAATGTGATGGGGAATACAAAAAACAAGGATGCTATATGCGGACTAAAGACAAAGAAGTACATATCCACATTTTGTTTTGCGAATATGAACTGAAAGAATATAAAATATAAAACAGTATCAAATGCTAGATTTCCTCCTCCACAGACTGCATACCTAAAAGTCTTCAAAGGCATGAATTCTTTGAAGAGAAAATAGAAGGTGTCTATAAAACGAAGTATAAGATCTTTCAAAAATTGAGCCCATTTAAGAAGAACAAAAGTAGTGAACTATTATTTGAAAATCTTTCTATAATTGTATTAATTGCTGAAAAAGAGCAATTTATACATATGTTAAATATCTAATGTTTTGTTTTTGAAAATATGCCATCTATTTAGAAGGCCATTTTTGATCATTCGCACCACTTGAGTCATCAAATAGAAAGTCTAAAAGTTCAAAAAAATATCGACATGATCATTAGCACTAATTGCTCTATTGATGAAATAATAATATTGACCATAGAAATTTTCTTCTCCCTGACTGCCTACCCCAAAGTCTAAAGAGTTATGAACCATTTAAATGCGAAACAAAATAGATCATGAACTGAAGTATGAAATTTTGCAATAAGTGTTTTCAATTAATAGATTCTAGAGAAGAAAGTACTACAGATCTTCAGTAGGCCCAGGAGTAAATTATTCTTCAAGATTAAATCAAGACCTCACTAATTTGAATTATTGGTTCTATGTTGGTGAAATTGGGTAAATCACCCATGATTTGAGCTGCATTAGGTCCAAATGCTTTTCCAAAATCTTCCGCCGTATTAAAATACATATTGCCCATTCCAGCATAAGGTGCAACGGAACCTGGTTCAGCACTTCCTAGTCCTTTTTCTACCGTTGTATTTTTAAGAGAGTCACCTAATAGTTTACCAACCATTGGAATATGTGTATTCACATAATAATCCACATCAAAATGTTTTCATTCTGCATTAGGGTACAAAACACTTACTTTAACCATTCCTTTATTCATAATTATTATTGCTTAAATTGTTGTTTATAAATAGATTATACTTTAAATAAATTTATAATATAATTGATTTAAATCAATATTCATTCTAAAGGATTAAACCTTGTCTTACTTCTTGAGGGGTAACCTCAACTCAGAAGCATAAGCCCCTCCATGATGTATACTATTTCTAGCCACCACACCCTTTTTTTCATCAAAATTATTTCCTCCAGTATTCAAATTTCTAGTGAATCTAGGAAAGTTACTACTAGATATCTCTACTCTTATGCTGTGTCCTTTTTTGAATAGATTGCTGGTGGACATCGGAGTCAAATCCAATTTATAAATTTCTCCATCTTCCATCCATACTTCTTTTTCTTGCCCCTCTCTATATCGAGCTCTTTGTATGGTTTCATCTAGATTGTATGCTTTTCCATCAGGATATACATCGATTAGTTTAATGGTAAAATCAGTGTCTTTTGCATCAGAAGAAACATACAATGTAGATTCAATGAACCCTGTCATCTCGGTATCTTCTGAAAGAGGGGGTGTAGTATAAACTAAAATGTCATTTCTAGCTTCCATTCTACGCTGATCAAAACTTCCTCCTTGCACTGCATTACCAGTGCAGCATACATTGCCTCCGTATGAGTATACTGGATTCATAGGGTCGTATACAAAATTATCTTGACCCGAAGAAGTAGGCTTCGTAGTCGTAAGTGATCCATCTCCATACAGACTATTTGCACCAATATCACTTGATAAGTAGTAGGTGGTCATTTTGGAGTCTTTAGGAGGCCACTGTTCGGCCTGCTGCCACTCATTACTACCCATCGTATAGTACTGCACTCTAGGCGTTTCTTTTTTGAAGTCATTTTCTTCTCCTTTAAGCCATAGATCAAACCATCCATAAATTTGCTCATCATAGTTGAGTCTTGCATCTCCTACAGATCTTTCACCTACAATGGTGTTTTCTGTAGCTCTAGTGTATCGGCAATGTAATACTGGAGCAATGACGAGGTATTGATTATCTGATATTTCATTGTCATCTATATTGTTCCTTACATGATTGAATAACTTCAAATTTGGAGTTATAGATACATCATACCAAGACGTGAACCAGAAGCTTGGTACTGCAAAACCCATATCATCATGATAGATACCACCCTTGAACCAATCTGGATCATTGGGCTTTCTCTTGATCATTTGGTCGAAGATTTCTGACTTGCCATCTATATTGCTAATAATTTCATTTACTGGCAGATGAGTCAAAGCTTGACTCATATCTACTCTAGGGTTTTCAGGTGCTAAATCGTAAAATCTGGATAATCGAATTAAATCTTCCTGTGTAGCTCCTTCAGGTATCCTGGGCTTGAATTTGTCATGTTCTACTCCATATAACCAAGCGGTAAAAAGCAACTGATGAGCCCCTCCTCGGTACCAATTCCCTTGTTCATTGATATCACCTACTCTTCCTACTCCTGCTCCATAAGCTTGAGGAACCATACATGCATGATTAGGATGATCTAAAGCTGCCACGGCCATCTGCCACTCGGCAGTACTACTGCATCCTAGAGTGCCAATTTTACCATTACTCCAGCTCTGATCTTTCATCCATGAGAAAGCATCGTATCCATCAGTAAGTGGTACGCCTAGGATATCCCATTCACCTTCTGAAAAGTATCTTCCTCTTTCATTTTGGACTACATATGCATATCCTCTTTTCACGGCTTGTAATGCTCTTTGAGCAGTTCTGGTCCTACGTTCTCCATCGCCCCAAGAATTGAAATTATAAGGAGTTCTAGAAAATATAATGGGTACTTTTTTATCAGTTTTTGGGCGATATATATCTGTGGCTAATCTGATGCCATCACGCATGGGCATCATTACTTTTTGATCGATGATGCCAATTTCTGCTAATTCACTAAGTGCATCACTTTGGGTTGTTGCTTCAGTGCCTTTAAAAAACATAATGGTTAGAATAAAGGCAGCTAGGAAAGTAAGTCTCATTGGTTTAATTTTCTATTGAAGGAGTAATATACTAAGGAATATGTTGCTATTATAAATGCAAAGACCATCCTCTCTTTACAGAGACATATCTTATTCCCATTACTACTAGTATGGACATTATTAAATTCAAGTTTAGAGATCCTGAGAATTGCTGTAGAACTACATAGATCAATGCTCCAATTAGGCAAGCAGTGGCATAAATTTCCTTTCTGAAAATCAGAGGGACTTCATTAGTCAATACATCTCTAATGACTCCTCCAAAAACTGCCGAGACTATACCCATGAGGATGGCAATAGGAATGGTAAGTCCTATTGATAAGGTTTTTTCTAACCCAAGAATGGTAAAAAGTCCGATTCCTAAGGTATCAAAAAGAAACATTCCTCTACGTAACTTAGAAATTGAGCTTTTGAAAATGTAGGAAAGAAAAACGGCGAAGATAATGGCATAGAGATAATTGAGATCTTCCATCCATCCGACGGGAGTTTCTCCTATCATGATGTCCCTTAAAGTCCCACCCCCTATGGCTGTGACCATACCAATTATTATAGAACCAACAAGGTCAAATTTCTTATCAATAGTTGTAAGAACTCCACTTATAGCAAAAACAAGGGTGCCTAAAAGATCTAAGACATAAATCCATGTCATAATTAGAAATCCGGAAAGTATTAATTGTGCAAATGAAACACATTTAATCTATATCCTACACCATGAACATTTTTAATCTCAATGGAATCATCATCACTGAAATACTTTCTCAATCGAGAAATAAATACGTCTACGCTCCTCCCCACCATTACTCCTTCATCTTCCCACACTTCAGCTAAAATGGTTTCTCGCTTCACTACTTGATTTGCATGATTTACTAAAAGATGAAGCAATTTGTTTTCTCTAAATGTGAGATCCTGTTGATTAGGGCCTGATGAGAGTTTTTGATTTTGAAAATTGTACAAGTATTTTCCCAATTTCATATTACCAGAATGATCGGTTCCATTCTTAAAAATCTTGTCCTTCCAAAAGATTGTAGCGAAGAATCCTAAAAGAACGGATAAGACTAATGGTCCTTGGATTGGTTTAGATTCTGCTAATGATTGATCAGAAGCAGAAAAGCTTATGGTTATATTGTGACATCCATTTTGCATATCTCTTCCCACACAAGCTACTTCATTAGTGTTCAATGCTCTGCTGTGATATCCTAGTTTAGGCTCTTCGCTATCACAGGCAGATACTAACACTCCATATTCTCTATCTATGCCTAATTCTTTAAGTGAAGAATCTAATATGGCTGGCAGTTTTTCGTAATTAAGCCGATTTAATCTGAGACTAAATCTATTTTCGTTGATAAAAACGGGATCAATCTTAGAAGTGCAGTCATCTTCTAAAATTAACATCTCGTGCCCTGCCTGACGTAAAGCTAGATTGACTTTTTCATTAAAATCTCTTTCTAGGTCAGCGGCATCCTGATTTTCTGAAATTCCCAAATTAGGTGAAATCAGAAATGACACAGCAAGTATTAGTGAGGTGATGATTTTTGAATTCATAGCAGCAATTTACGATGTATTCATATAAAGAAATGGGCTTTTACATTTCATTTACATTGTTTTACTCATGTTATAAGCTCAAAATCACCTCAATTCGAATATGAAAAACAAAATGGAGTAAGTGATTAGAAAGATCGGATACACTTAATAGATTGTACGTGTTTTAGTACAAAATTGGTAAACGTTTACAGCTTCAATATCAGATTTTGGAAGTGATATTAAAAAAAATTAATTGGATCGATTTTCTAATAATTTGGAAACATTAATTGTACATAGAGGTGAAAAACCTACTGTGGTCGTAATTTCCATTGAAGAATATAATTCACTTCTTGGGACACACCATGAGCTATCATCGGTTAGTAACCAAAATAGACTGAATAGCGACAATGAAAAATCAAATAAGGGAAAATCTTTTGAAAAGGTGTTAATAGAAAAATGAGGCTGATTTTCGTTGATGAGTCTTGGGAAGATTATTTGTACTGGCAAAAGAATGATAGAAGTATACTGAAAAGGATCAATGCATTAGTCAAAGATATTTCTCGTTCTCCTTTCAAAGGGCTTGGGAAACCAGAACCTCTCAAGCACAAGTATCAGGGCTTTTGGTCTAGAAGAATTACGAAAGAACATAGACTGATTTATAGAGTTGAAAAGGGAACAATCGAAATTGCCAAATGCATATTTCATTACTAAATTATACCCCAAACCAATAATTCACTTTTAAAACAACACTTCTATTTTTCGGTCCAAATTTTCCATCCACAACGTAATTGTCTGTGTAAACAAAGAAAAGATCGGACATTGGAGAGTATCGCCATTGCAATCTTGAGTTCACATTGAAATCTTTGCTTTGAGTATTGTATTGTAAAAATGTAGTCCAGAAAAGACTGGTGGAGAAATTGATCTCTGCACTAGCAGTGGCAAGTGTCAAATCTAAACTGCCATAGGGATCTGGAAGTCTGATATTGTTTTGTTCTAAACCCACTGAAAACCTGGCCCAAGGTTGGATTCGATAATTAAGGTCAATGATATTTGTGAATTTGGTGCCATTAAAAAACTCACCATATACACTGAAAATCTCAAAATTGAACAGTTTCCTTTGATCACTTATATACTGCACATTCATTTCCGTTTGATTGTAATCACCTACAGGTAATGGGGTGTCGGTAAGAGCAAAAGGGAAGATGAGATCAGTGTACTGGTTGTTCAGCCTAAATCTCAGTTGGCTTGTATTTTTATAAAAAATGAAATGTCTTAACCTGGTGTACCAGTCATT
This sequence comes from Saprospiraceae bacterium UBA7328, assembly GCA_002471345.1. Classification (GTDB taxonomy): domain Bacteria; phylum Bacteroidota; class Bacteroidia; order Chitinophagales; family Saprospiraceae; genus UBA7328. The sequence goes on along the minus strand of DKPS01000175.1, from coordinate 9,048 downwards.
AAGTCCAGTTCCTTCATTTATGATAATGAAATTTTCAAGCCCCGACCAATGAAAATTTACTTTTTCTGATTCAGGATAAATGTAGTAATTGAGTATATTCCCGATCTGGGTATATCCGATTCTTTCTACAAGGCCAGTATTGGCATTGAAGTTATTTAAACGGGCATTGAATCCCATGTCAGCATAATAATTCTGCCCTAGGTTTTGGACAAATAGAAAAGTTCTAAATCGTTGACCAGAGTATGCTATTCTGCCATAGACATGTCTATTTTTATCAGAAAACCCTTCTTTAAAAGAATGGACATAACCAGCTTGGCCTTGCCATTCTCCATCATCGGTACTCAGATTTAGCTCACCTCCGACATTTCTACCATAATCACTAGAAATAGCGTCACTTCCATCGTAAGCTTGTCTGCTTAGAAAGAACCCTTTGATATTTGATCTTTTTCCTATAGCGTATTGAGTACTGGCCCCTGAATAATTTTGTGCTGTAGTGATTTCATTTTTCTTAGTTTGCATCGAGAATGCACCGATTCTCAGCTTTTGATTCACATTGCCTGTAAGTCTTCCACCAAACAATATGGGTACCGTATTTCCTGACGGATCGAGTCCAATTCTTCTACTGTAAAAAGGACTGTTAGCAAACTGACCATATCCATTAAAAATGTCCGCATTTTCAAGAAAGAATTGACGGCGTTCTGGAAAGAAAATATTAAATCTAGTAAGATTGGTCACTTGTCTGTCTACATCTACTTGAGAAAAGTCTGGGTTTACCGTTAAGTCTAAGTTAAGCCCTGTAGAGATAGCTATCTTGGCATCCACACCAGCATCGAGGCTGCTTGAGGACTTAGGGTCAGAAGATTCATTTCTATCTGTCCTTGCACTGATATATGGGATAATAGCGATATTCTTTCCTTGAGGTGCCGGAGCTTTGTCCCAAATCATTTCACCAAAGTATCCTATGTCTATAGCATCAAACTGACGAGGTACAGGAGACCCTATATGCTCCTCATTACTTCCAGGTTCTTCTCTATAAAAATTTACACCCCATACTTTGTTATCCGCTTTGAATCTTAAAGTTTTGAAAGGGATGGCTATCTCAGTTGTCCATCTATCTGGATAAGTATGAGTAGTGGCTTTCCATCTGTTGTCCCATCCATCATCAGCATCATCCACGGCTAGAAGTGCCTCTGTCAGAGCACCTTGAGTATTCACACCAAAAACAAATCCATTTGAATTTTGATTTTGAGGGTCTAGAGCTATAGCAAAGGCATCCTCATCACCAAAGTTGTCTCTTTTCAAAGTATTAATCACATAATTGGGATCATCATATAATGTAGCGGCTACATACAGATAATCATTGTCATATGTAATTTGCACTTCAGTTTTCTTTTCGGCTAAGACTCCATCCAGAGGTGATTGCTGATAGAAATCTCCATGTTTTGGTAATACATTCCAAATGGCTTCATCTAGCTTTCCGTCTATTACAATAGATTCTGATGTGCCGGTGATAGACATAGATTTAGCTGGAAATTGAGAAGGATCGGCTTCTTGAGCGAGAATAAGAATTGGTAAACAAAAAAGTAGAAGAAAAAAGTAGAAAGTTTTCATTTGTGACGTTTGATAACATGAATTTACGTCAATGAAACATCTGCTAAGAATGTAGAACGTTCTTATCGACTAATAATATTAAAATTGTGCATGAATGATTCTAAAAGCCTGTTGGATGAAATATTTTAGACCGCCATTGAGCCATGTTTTTCTACTTCCTCAAGCTTAAAATCATCATTCTTTAACTAGTAATTGGATCATGGTACTTATGGTGATCTTAGTACTTTGAGGTTATAAGATTGGTTCAAATTAATTTAAGTATGGGTGATTTATTTAATGTTGTCAAAGCTCAAAAGAAGACCAAAAGGATAAAGAAAGTCCCTTTAATTTCATGCAGACTTTTTTATATGAACATAATAAGCACCAATTTCTGTCCCGTCTTCAGTTTTAAAAGTGGTTTGGAGCTTTTTGGTGCCCTGGTCTAGATTCAAAGAAAATACAATTTTCTTATCGTTAGCTCTAACAGTTGCTGCAGCAATGGTTTTTTTATCAATTTTAAGATCTGCTTGTATAATATTTAGCGATTTTCCTTCAGGTAAGTTTATCCCACCATTTACAGCAGGTTTAGATGGTAGTCCTGATGTTATAGGCAGATCTAGTTCCTCTGGCCATCTGCGCATCTCTATGTCATATTTTCCACTTTCTGTTACATCTAAAGTCCATGTACCATTGATAGCCAATCCTTTTCTGATCTGAGTTTGATTCCATGGAGTTTGGTGGGATCCATTGTCCAATATATTAGGAGAACCATTCATTTCAGCATCTATCCAGTCATGTGCATAAAGAATAGTTTCTTCATCGCCCCCAATAGGCGCTTTAGTGTAATTTGTAAATGCTGAAAAGATATCATCCCACCACTTTTCATACCCAAGTGATAGTTTTACTCTTATTTCTGGATATTGATTTATGACATTATCTTTTTGACCAGGATCAGTGGCAACATTGTAAAGCTCAACTTTGTCAATCAATCTCCATTTTCCCATCATAACTGATGATCTGTAAGCCTTAAGCGGGAATTGTCTTCTTTGTGTGTCGACAATAAGAATTCTTTCTTCGTAATTTTTAGTGGTATTCACTTGATTGTCCAATATGTCTGAAAGATCCCACCCATCTAAATCCAGTGACTTCGATGAATTGAACCCAATTTTTTTCATAATAGTCGGAAGCAGATCTATGTGAGCAGTGAGCTGATCTTTGTCAATACCACCAACCCAGTTGTTTTTTGGCCATCTTATATAGCACGGTACACGATGTCCTCCTTCATATTGAGAAACCTTTTTTCCTCTCATCCCGGCATTATACCCTTTAGTCACATGTCCATTTCTATCCAATTCTGACCCTGAAGAGCTTCCATTATCAGTCATGAAAATCAGGATGGTATTTTCTGACAAACCTGTTTGATCTAGATAGTTCATGAGCTTTCCCATGTTTTCATCTATGTTAGTAATCATTCCATTAAAGTTTGGATTGACCACGGAAGTGTCGTTTAAGTATGGCGTAATATAACTGCTATCTATGTGATAAGGGAAATGCGGTGCATTAGGAGTGATGTAAGTAAAGAAGGGCTTTTTATCTTCTTTGGACATATAATTAATAGCCTCATCAAACCAAACATCAGTACAATAACCTTCCTTCTTTTCAGGTGTGCCATTGCGAAAATATACATCATCGAAGTAGTCGTTGTCCCAATAATCAGGCCCTTGCCATATTCCACCACCACCATGATACAAAGTTTCTTCAAATCCTCTGTCATGAGGTCTGAAAGACTTGCTATCTCCAAGGTGCCACTTGCCAAACATACCAGTGCGATACCCATTTTCTTTGAAGATTTCGGCCATGGTAGTTTCTCTGCGATCTAGTTGAGATCTACCTGCTATAGTGTGCCATACACCAACCTTATTGCCATCTCTTCCTGTCATGAGAGCGGCCCTTGAAGGAGCACAAGTAGTGCCCACATGAAAGTTAGTAAGTCTAATACTTTCAGAATGTAGTTTATCAATATTTGGAGTATTAATATGAGGATTTCCATGAGCGCTAATGTCTCCGTAGCCTTGATCATCAGTCATCACTATGATCACATTTGGCAAATCCTTTTTAGCTGGTGTACATCCAAAAACAAATAATAGCCAAAAGGCAATCAATAACAGTAGTCCTTTTTGTAGCATATTCTTTATGATTTGATATAGCCCATTTCTTTGTACTTATCAATGTACATCTGGTCTAGTTCTGGAGAGTCTTTATATTTCACTCTTAATTCTTGAAGACTCTCTTTTAATTGAGCTACAATATCAGCATAAGCTGGATCATTATATACATTATTCATTTCATTGAGATCTTTCTTCCGATCATACAATTCCCACTCATCCACATCATAATAGAAATGAGCCAATTTATAATCTTCGGTCACAATTCCATAATGTCTCTTGACCATGTGAACAGCGGGATACTCATAATAGTGGTAGTAGACAGCATCCCTAAAGTTCTTTGTGTCACCTTGGAATAATGGTAATATGCTTTCTCCTTGCATATCTGTAGGGGCGCTAACTCCTGCCACATCTAAAAAAGTCTGAGCAAAATCGAGATTTTGAACCATTTGCGTATTAACACTTCCAGGGTCTATGACTCCTGGCCATCTGACTAATAGGGGTGTTTTAAAGGACTCATTATAAATGAACCTTTTGTCAAACCAGCCATGCTCACCAAGGTAGAATCCCTGATCCGATGTATACACCACAATAGTATTTTCTGCAAGGCCACTTTCATCCAAATAATCCAATACTTCTCCGACCCCATCATCAACGGCAGCAATAGAACCCAGATAGTCTTGCATATAACGCTGATACCTCCATTTCATTAAGTCTTCTTTGGACATATTAGGGTAATTCTTTTTAAACTCTTCTATCATTGGGGAGTAGATTTTATCCCAATCTGCTCTTTGCCCTGGTGTCAACCTTCCTACTGATCTTTTATAGCCGATTTTATCCCAATTTGCAGTAGGTGAAATTCCCAATTCATCCATTACTTCTGGTGGGATTTTACTGTCTCCTGCCCAGTTCATGTGAGTCAATAAGTTCATTTCTGCCTCTCTTGCAGCACTTCCTCTTCCTTCATAGTCATCAAAAAGAGTTTCTGGTTCTGGAAAAGTTTTATTGATGTAATCTTTACTATGCCTCTTGTGTGGAAGCCATTCTCTGTGAGGTGCTTTATGCAGATACATTAATAGAAAAGGTTCATCTTCTTGTCTTTCTTCAGTAAGCCAATCTAAAGTCATATCTGTAATTAGGTCTGAGGTATATCCCTCAATGTTGATTCGACCATCATTTTTGGTGATAAAGTCAGGATTATAATAAGTGCCTTGCCCTGGAAGAATTTTGAATTGGTCAAATCCTTTAGGACTGTTTCCGAAGTGAAGCTTACCAAACATGGCAGTCTGGTAACCATTGTTTTGTAATATTTGTGGGAAAGTGATTTGATTGGTGTCAAAAGGGAACCTATTGTCAATTTTGCCATTAAGATGACTATGCTTCCCTGTAAGTATAACCGCTCTTGATGGTGCACAAATTGAATTCGTCACACATGCATTTGTGAATTTCATTCCTTCATCAGCTATCCTATCAATATTTGGAGTTTGGATCAAATGATCAGAATATGCACTTATCGCCTGGTAGGCATGATCATCTGACATGATGAACAAGATATTAGGCCTTTCTGGCAGAGCGTTTTGCTTATCTGTTTTACATTGAATGGCTAGAATTAAAAGTAAAAAGAGCAGCAGTTTATTAAATATTTTTGGATAGTTCATCGAATCAAATTTTGAAAACGTAGATGAAAATAACGAAGTAAATCAAATTTTTACTCCTCTGACTAAATTAGTCCGCTGTAGACCAGCCTATCTTTCGTTGAATTTCTTTTTCCAATATTGAGCTATTATCTTAATCCCCAATATGGAACCACTTTTTACAAACGATGCAATTGTCTTCGGACTTTTGATGATAATATTGGGATTTGTATTTTACACTTCTCATTCAGATAGCTCTTTTTGGCAAAAATTTTATCGATTTGTTCCGGCTTTATTGGTCTGTTATTTCGCCCCAGCACTACTGAATTGGCCATTGGGCTGGGTAGATCCGAGTGGATCAGATCTTTATTATATGGCCTCTCGATATTTACTGCCTGCCAGTCTAGTGCTTTTATGTTTAAGTATTGATATTCAAGCCATTGTAAACCTAGGGTCTAAGGCCTTGATCATGTTTGGGGTTGCTACATTAGGAATAGTGATAGGCGGTCCAATAGCAGTTTTGATTATTGTGAACATTGCTCCGGATCTCATTTCTGCAGATCCTGATCAGTTGTGGCGTGGACTATCCACTATCGCGGGGAGCTGGATAGGAGGAGGGGCTAATCAGACTGCAATGAAGGAGATATTCGAAGTAAGCGATAATCTTTTTGGTACTATGCTTATTGTAGACCTTTTAGTTGGAAACATTTGGATAGGAATCTTACTATATGGTGCTGGAGTCACTAAGAAAATTGATAAATGGCTCAAAGCTGATGTCTCTTCTATAGAAGCCTTGAAGCAAAAAGTATCTGATTATAGAGCCAGCATAGAAAGAATGCCCACCACAACTGATCTTTTTGTTTTGGGAGGAGTAGCATTTGGAGCAGTAGCATTATCGCATTTAGCCGCAGAATGGGTAGTGCCCCTTATGACTGGAATGAAAGAAACATTAGAATCATTAAGATTGAATTCATTGATGTCAGGTTTTTTCTGGTTAATTGTTTTTTCTACGACCATAGGATTCTTGCTCAGTTTTACAAAAGCAAAAAAATTAGAAGGGGTAGGAGCTTCCAGATGGGGGACCGTGTTTATTTACATTCTAGTCGCTACTATAGGTATGAAGATGAATATTCGAGAAGTATTTGAAAATTTGGGACTTTTTGCCATTGGCATCATTTGGATGATAGTTCATATCACTATTCTATTCGTGACTGCGAAAGTGATCAAGGCACCATTTTTCTTTGTTGCTGTAGGAAGTACTGCGAATGTAGGAGGAGCTGCATCAGCCCCTGTTGTTGCATCTGCTTTTAGTCCTGCTTTAGCTCCCGTAGGGGCTTTGTTGGCAGTCTTAGGATATGCAGTGGGAACCTATGGAGCGATTATTTGTGCTTACCTAATGCAAGCAGCTTCTGGGTAGTTACTGTTTTTGAGCTTGATGGATAAGTTCTAATATCTGCTCTATCACATAATCGGTTTGATTAAAAGGTACAAAATGTGAGCTTTCATCTAAGATTTTTACTTTGATAAAATCAGGGTCAAAATGATCTTTTACGAATTGGGCATTTTCAAACGGAGCTAACCAATCTTTTCTTCCTTGAATCATAATCGTAGGTATTTTGCTTTTGGTCCAAAGGTGAGAAAGAGATTCGAGCTCTTCTGGGTGAGAGATTTTTTCATGTGCTGCGACTTTCATAGCTCCGCTGCTTATATACTTAATCGGCCACCACAATGGTGCTCCAGAAAACCAAAACATAGGCTCACTTTCAGGATCCATTACTGGATTAAGCATTAGATGACCTTTGATTTTATTAGGATGTCTAATCCCTATGTATGATGCTATAGGCCCGCCAAAGGAATGAGAAACCAAAATAATATGTTGTGTAGAATCTGCTATTTGATAAATGGTGTTAAAGATGGATTCAGCTTGTTTCTGAATATTTGTTTGAGGATTGCCATAATTAGAATATCCATATCCAGGTCTATCTAAGGTAATGATGTCAGCTACATTTCTTAAAAGAGAATCTTTCAGATATATATTAAACTGATCTCCTGATCCAGGAGCACCATGAATAAAAACTATAGCATTTTCTCTTTTGAACCCTTTAGTTTTCCAAGCTCTAATTTTATTTGAATCATGAAGATTAAGGTTAATATTAGACTTGTTGAAATCGTTTGTTAAAGACTGGTCATCGATTCGTTGTTCTGAAGATAAGATTAGAGTCACTCCTGCTAAAATGAATACGAGTAAGATAATTAGAATGTATTTGATCGCTTTTCGAATCACAATATGAACAATCTTTGGCTTGAGATTAATGTCGTACAAAAATTCAACTATTTTTAGACTTCAATCTATATATCAATGAATACTAATAAGATTATTTACTGGGTAACAACAGTTTTAATGTGTTTAATTTTTGCTTTTTCAGCAGGCATGTACATTTTGAGATATGATATGATTGCTGAGTATTTCCCTACACTAGGTTTTCCTTCTTGGGTAGTTGCACCTCTTGCAGCAGTAAAAATATTGGGAATCATTGCCGTACTGACTAATAAATTAAAAGTCCTCACAGAATGGGCATATGCAGGTTTTTTCTTTGATGCTGTACTAGCTTTTGGAGCACATCACATGGCGCAAGATGGAGGTGGAATGGTTGCTACTGTAGCGATAATCGCTACAGTGATTTCTAGAATTATGTTGAAATTTAGATATTGATAAAAATCTTTATCTAAGCTCCGCAATCACACTACTCTGTGCAGGATCGATAGTACTCATAATATTATAGACTTCTCTCTGTTCGGGTTTTAAAGAGTTTTTATAGATCTCCAGTATCTCTGTGTTCTTACTATTAGAGAACATCTGTAAGAGCATTGAATTTCTGAATGATCTATTTACTCGATCTATACTCTTTAGAGCGGCGAGGATATTGCTTTTTCCTACGACAGCATTATCGGCCATAAGATCTAATCCTTGACGGTGATATTTATAAAAAGCTTCCCTATAAGGCTTAAATCTTGGGTTAAGAAGGTTTTCTATGATCCAATACTTATTTCGACTTCCTTCAGATGCACTCCATCCAAAGCCATTTGAAAGATTAGAAGGCACACTGCCTACAATGTTTTGGGAAATTTTGAAATATTTATTACCACCGTTCAGTGAAAAACTATCGTAATCAAATCCTAAGATTAAATAGGCATAATAGGTGAGCATCGAAGACAAATTATCAGTAAAAGCCACTGAGTTATCTCTCAATGGTGCATTTTGCTCGTATGTAAATCTTAAGTCCTTGTCTATATGATTGAGTAACACTGTTGTATATCCAGAGTTATAGACAGGTCTATTAGTTGATATTAATACAGATCCCGTAAATGATGTAGCTGATAAGTCTTCAGCAATGTTAATTTGAATACTTCCCTCTATTCGCTCATCGTCATCGAAGTTGTCATCAGTCCACTTCCGATTATTATAAAATTCTGCTATTTCACCTTCTAATGTTTTAAGTACTCTTGGGTCTGCAATACTGAGTGTAGGTGCATTTATTGAGACTTTGATATTAAATTCTTGGGCACTACTACCGAGATAGCAAAGAATGGATATAACTACAATAAATATCTTATTCATGAGGAAGAATTGTTACTATTTCATTAAGGATGTCTTGTGC
>DKPS01000080.1 GCA_002471345.1 Saprospiraceae bacterium UBA7328 | reverse complement strand
CTAGTAATCCAAATAACCATAGCGCGACTCCTACAGGGGCAATTATGACAAATCCACAGTATAGGAATACCCTCCAGTCCCTAAATACTATTGAAATAAATAAGATGAAAAACCCTAAAATAAATGATACAACTAACACAATATCCTTTCCTATATGTTCTTCAATTGCATCTTCTAAATGAGCAGGACTCATTATTCCAATAGACTGAACATATGGCATTTCAAGTGAAGTAAGTTGATCAAAGAATTCGACGTTAATTTTCGCTTCATCCTCTAAGGCTACCACAATAAGGCAGCTCTTACGATCTTTTGCTACCAGTTTTTGAATAACAGGAACCCTTGCTATTTTTTCTAAATAAGCCTTGAGTCCAATTGGCTGCTCATCATCACCTAGATCCAAATACCTCAGATAATCAAAAGGGGATGAAATTAATGCATTGGGATATTGAGTTCGGATTTTCTTCGTAAGCCTACGACAATCTTTTCGGATATTATCAAGGTTGTCATTTGAGGGAACTACCTGAAGGTATATAGTGGACTTTTGACCAAATAATTCATTAAAGCGGTTCAAATCTTGAAACGGCTCATTGTTCTGAAGCTCAAACCCCGACAGACTTCCATTTAATTGCGGTAGAGGAAAAACAATGCCGCCAAGAAATAAAAACATCAAAGCAATAGAAAACAACCATTTTCTTTGGACGACAATGAAGTTTGTTAATCGGGTCATTTCATAACCCTTTCTTTAAACAAGCTCGCTAACAAGTGAGGAACGAAGAGTGGATTCACCTTTGAATTTTTTAACTCATTATAGTTTAGGTTTGGTTCCTTATGATGCTCGTGGTGCAACCCATTATTAAAGAAGAAGAAATTGTACCACCTACCGGAATAAGAATACGTAAACTCTTCACCATACTTCCTTGGTAGATGCTGTCCATAATTAGTCAATGAAATTAATGACCAACCTATGTAAATCATTATGATATACATTAAACAGTACCAAGGGTTTATCAATCCAATAAGGATATAAAGCGCACCAATTAAGATTAATTGAGGCAATAGCTTTTTCTTCTCTTTTATACTGAGATAACCCTCAGACTCTGCTTTTACGATCATATTAACCCCTGAAGGAACCCACCACATAAACACATACCGAAACAAACCTTTAGGGACTATTTTATTTTCTTTTAAAATCCATGTACTGCTAAAATCACCTATGCTATTGTCATACCTATGATGATTAAAGTGCTGCATTTGATAAAAGTTAAATGGCAGGCCCAGATTTAAAGTGTAGAGACTTTCAAATAATATGTTCATTAGTCTATTACTGTATTTAAAGTGAACGAAATGATGAATAGTGATGTGAAGTGAGAAATTCATGAACAACCCTGAACACAACAAAAGAAAGGCACTAACAAATATTCTATCATTCATATAATACAAGGCACAGATAAATGAAAAAGCCTGCATAACAACGAATATCTGTAACTTGAATCTTAGCATTTTTGGGAATTAAAATATTTATTTAACATACTGACATCCAATACACTTAGAATGTTTTCTTCCTCCTCTTTAAAGAGCTTGGCAGGGCATTCAACACCGGACAGCTTAATATTGCCATTTAAGAGTTTTTGCACGGCTAATCTTATAGCCTTCGCTGTCGTCCCATACATATCCTTATTCTCTAAAACTACTGCATTTCTTTCACCACGTTTATTTTCGAACTCAATAACAATTTCACTTCTTTGACGGGTCCTTTGTTCTTGCGTTGGTCCTTTAGACTTCCGCTTTTTCAATTTTTCTAACTCAACCTCCAAATCAACTTCAGGGGATGATGAATGTGCCACGTATTTAGCCTCATCATTACTAAGTAAGATGTAAGACTGAGCATTTTTACATTGAAATCTTGATTTAGCAAAGGCGATTTCTGGAAGAGGATAGGGAACAGCAACGAGTTCTTCCTCACCAAAACGAACTGGAAATCTATGCTCAATGTGAAATGTTTCCCAATCATTATCGATTACACAGTAAAGTTTCCGATAGCGAGATAGTTTCATAGTTAACTTAGTTCCTGGAGACACTCTGTTTTCATTAAACCAGTAATATGTTTTCAATCCTTTAACTTCTTGATTATTCTGCTGCAGAATTAGATCTACGATTAATGACTCAAATGCGCATCCGTGTAAAATGAGACTATCCGAGGATTTCGCGATGTCATTTAATTCCTCCAAAGAATTTCTTAAGACACCTACTTCACCAGTGATATCTATATACTTCTTCCCTGCTTTAGCTACTTGAGAGATGAAGAAAGTAGATTCTTCTTCAAAAGGACCCGCGCAATTCACGATAATATCTGTACATCTTAATAATTCGTGCACGTCCGCTTCCACAGTCATATCTAGGCATAGCGCCTTAGTTGCATATTCGCATTCCCCTTTAAACTCGTTGAGAGCGAATTCATTTCTTCCTGCGATTATATATGAAATACCTGATTTATCAAATTCTTGACAAATCAACTTTCCAGTATAACCATAAGCGCCAACTACCACTACTCCCATTCTTTGAAATCTAGAATGATATTATCAGGAGGGTTTATGATCGTTTTATTTGGAACTATCCTACCCGCTGCTATAATATTTCCTCCACCCGTTTTTGAATCGTGCCCATAAGCGATACCAAGTAAGGGTTGCATTGAGTCAATTAACCCTTTCGATGTAGGGATTTTAATGGTGCCGCGATCTAAGCGTATATCACAATTTATAACCGCAAAACAGGCCGAGTTTCTTCCAAATACTGATAGTTGATACGGTCCATGTATGAGAAAGGCCTCTTCATACGTCAAGCAACTATTGATATAGTTACTATTACCTATGTGCGTTCCCTTGCCCAAAACTGAAAGAACCACAGAAACATTATCAGAGATGTAACAATTATCCTCAACGGCTGAGAGTCGAACTACTGCATTTGCGCCAATACGCACATTATCTCCAATGATAGACCCTTCAATGATTGCACTTGGATGAATGACGCAGTTTTTTCCAATTCGATTCATTCTTTTCAGGCCGAAATAATACCACCTACCGCTCGAAAAATTGAACATATTACTTAATGCCTGAGGT
>DKPS01000157.1 GCA_002471345.1 Saprospiraceae bacterium UBA7328 | reverse complement strand
TCTTAAGAATAGCAAGGCTTCATACTAGCCTTTACTACTTAAGAATCACTCTAATATTTATTTAGACTTTAAAGGCAAATTTTCTATTTCAGACTCAATGAATAGATAAATTGAATTATCTTTTGAAAAGAATTGAGCTATACTAAATGAAATTGTCAAAATTATCCTTTCTCTTCATATTTCTAATAATCAATTGCAAATCGAAAAATACAGATCAAAAGCCATCTTTTTTACATGACATTAGCATAGGACCCACTCCATGGACAAGTGATGTCTTTGAACTTGAGGAAGATGATTTCACATTTGCAATTATAAGTGACTTGAATGGAGGTGAGAGATCAAATATTTATAGCACTGCCGTCTCACAATTGAATAGATTGGATCCGACATTCGTATTAAGTGTTGGGGATCTCATTGATGGTGGTACAGAAGATAAAGCTCAACTTCAAAAAGAATGGGACTGGTTTGACCTTCGGACTTCTAAGTTAAATATGCCTTTTTTCCATCTTGGTGGTAATCATGACCTTACTAATCCTATAATGCGTCAATTTTGGAATGATCGCTTTGGGCCTAGATATTATCACTTTGTTTACGAAGATGTTCTATTTCTAATGATGGATTCGGAAGATTATGAGGAAGAAAGAATGATAGAAATATACACGGCAAGAGCAAAGGCATTGAAAATTATAGCTGGAGAAATTGAGGGAGAATATCAAGATTCTGATTACTTCCACATGTCAGAAAGAAGAATTGGAGGAATGAGTGAAGCGCAATACATCTATTATAAAAATGTACTTGAAAAATATCCTGAAATGAAATGGACATTTGTATTGATGCACAAGCCTCTCTGGATGAGGGAAGATGAAAAGGGATTGGGGAAATTAGAAACTTTACTGAAGGATAGACCCTATACTGTGATCAATGGACACTTTCACTCTTTTTCCCATCGCAAAAGGTATGGAAGAGATTATACTATCTTAGGGACCACAGGTGGGTCTCAACATGCTAATGATCCAATATCATTTGATCATATTACTTTGGTTCGTATGGCAGACGAACCCGTACTTACTCATCTTAAAATGGACGGAATCCTAGACGAAACGGGAAAGGTTCCTATTACAATGGACAGTTTGATAATGTTTGAAAACTAACAGATGAATGATTTACAAATAGCTAAAAAAGTCACTCTAAATCACATTTCTAAAATTGCAGAGCGTTTTGGGGTTGATTCAGATCATATAGAAATGTATGGAAAGTATAAGGCCAAATTACCCCTGCATATCATAGATAGAAAAAAGTCCGACAATAGCAACTTGATCCTTGTCTCTGCAATTTCTCCAACTCCTGCTGGTGAAGGTAAAACAACTATTTCTATTGGATTATCAGAAGGACTAAACCGGCTTGGTAAAAAGTCTACGGTAGTCCTAAGAGAGCCCTCACTAGGTCCTGTATTTGGCATAAAAGGTGGAGCCACAGGAGGTGGATTCTCCCAAGTTTTGCCAATGGAAGATATTAATCTCCATTTTACTGGAGATTTTGCGGCCATAGAAAAAGCACATAACCTATTAGCAGCAATTATTGATAATAACATTCAGAGTAAGACCAATACATTATCATTGGATCCTAGAACTATAAGTTGGAAGAGAGTTGTTGACTTAAATGACAGAGCTCTAAGGCATGTGGTGGTTGGCTTGGGCGGAACGAGTTCTGGTGTCCCAAGAGAATCTGGATTTGATATTACAGCTGCTTCTGAGATCATGGCTATCCTTTGTCTTGCAAAAGGGTTGTCTGATTTAAAAAACCGGTTAGGAGGTATATTTATAGGATACACATTTGATAAAGAGCCTATTTATGCAAGAGACTTAAAGGCTCAAGGAGCTATGACTGCACTTCTAAAAGATGCAATAAAACCTAACTTGGTTCAGACAATAGAAGGCAACCCTGCCATAATCCATGGAGGTCCATTTGCTAATATTGCTCAGGGTACAAATACAATATTGGCCACCTTGATGGGTATGACACATTCAGATTACACGGTTACTGAAGCAGGTTTTGGGTGCGATTTAGGTGCAGAGAAATTTCTAAATATAAAGTGTCAAAGTGCAGGACTGAAACCAAAAGTTGTAGTGTTAACTTCTACAATACGTGCTTTGAAATATCACGGAGGAGCTGACCTAAATGCACTGACAGTGCCAAACACTGATGCACTCACAAAAGGTCTTCCTAATTTAGAAAAACACCTTGAGAACATATCAAAGTTCAATCTGGTCCCGGTCATTGCCATAAACAAATTTGATTCTGATACTGAAGATGAAATAGCTGTCATCAAGAATTTCGCAGCCTCTAAAGGAATCAGAGTAGCATTGGCTGAAGTTTGGGCGAAGGGTGGAGAAGGAGCTAAAGAACTAGCTAATGAAGTAATTAATGCAATAGAGTCGAATCAATCCAATTTTAAAGCTCTTTACTCATGGGAATCCGATATCACAGATAAAATAGAGACCATTTCAACAGAAATCTATGGTGCCAAAAAAGTAGAATATACTATGAAGGCAAAATATCAATTGAAAAAAATCATCAAATTGGGTTTGAATCACTTACCCATATGCATGGCGAAAACACAAAAATCTCTCTCTGATAATCCCAAATTATTAGGAAGCCCTAAACATTTTACAATTACAATTAGAGAAATAGAAATTGCTGCTGGAGCTGGATTTATCATTCCTATCTCTGGTAATATCATGCGTATGCCTGGTTTACCTGCCCACCCTGCATCAGAGGGAATAGATGTCACTGAAGAAGGTGAAATAACTGGACTATTTTAGTTGAATTCTATAAAAACCTCAGGAGCAAAAGCATTCTTTTTCAAATAGATTTACCACTACATGTCACTTCTCAAAAAAATCCAAGTTTTCTTTGAAAGAATATATCGTTTTTGAGAAATAACATAGAGCTCTATGGTTAAATACTTATTTGTAATTAGTGTTTTGTTTATTATCAGTTGCAAAGAAAATTCAATTAAAATTGAAGTCAAATCTTCAGATTGGCTTATAAACAAATTGAATATCGAGCAGGCCATTTTTAGAAACAATCTTATTTATTTAGATATTCCTGTCAGTAATGATACACTTACTTTTTTTACCGATACTGGTGGTGGAAGGTTTGTTTATCCAGAAGTGACATCTGCAAAAGAACTTAAAATCGACAGCTCTTATGAAGAAAACAAATTAACTGAAACTGTTGACCTTGATGAATTATTCTTAGAGAGCAAAGTGCCAAAGCCTAGTTCATCTTATTCCATTTACCGAGGTGAAAAATATCGAAATGATTTTAATGCTGGCATGTTAGGTAGCTTTTGGTTTGGTAATCGAATTTGGGAATTTAATTATGAAGACAAAAGTCTTTATTCCATAGATACCATCCACTGGTCCAAAGTGAACAGTAGTCATCCCGTTCAATTAGGGTTACAAAAAGATGAGTCTGGAAATTTCACGACGCATTTTCCTAGTATTGAAATGATAGTTCAAAATGATACCATTCCCGTGTTGTTTGATACGGGAGCGACTATAAACCCAAGTTCTGATGCCCTAGTCTATTTCAATAATAAAGAAAGGGTTGGCGGTAGTTTTATCATTACTTCGATATTTGATAAGTGGAAATCAGAAAACCCAGATTGGAAAGTGATCGATGGTGGAGATACATCCATTGGTGCTGATATCATAGAAGTTCCTGAAATAATTATTGGAAATCACACTGTGGGTCCAGTTTGGTTTGCAAAAAGAGCTGATCAAAATTTTAAAGAATGGATGTCTAAATGGATGGACAAAACAATAGAAGGAGCAATAGGTGGCTCATGTTTTAAGCATTTTAAATCTATATCAATTGATTATCCTAATCAAAAGGCACTTTTTCTAAGGTAATGCTGAATAATACTTTTAATGGCTGAATCCATCATGAAGGATTACTTCAATATAGTCCAATGACATGTTTAACAAAATTAAACTAGATATAATATTCTAGGAGGAGACCTGACTTATTTGTGGTAGCTCTGTTTTTCTATTTACATTTAGTCAGAAACATTACTCAAAATGAAGTATCGCTTATATTCTCTATTGCTTATCTGCTCAGTTCTCGTCATCTTTTCTTGTTCAGAAAGTTCTGTAAAATCTATTGATATACAGCCCAATAGAAGTGCCTTAGAAATAAGAAGTAAAATTCTTAACGATTTACCATTTGAAGACAAAAGCGACTTTGAAAGAGCTGAAAAAGGTTTTATTTCAACTCTCAGTGAACCTAAAATATACAACGATGATGGGACCATTGGTATGGATCTGAGCTGGTTTGATTTTTTGGATCAAGAAGCTCCATCTACAGTAAATCCAAGTCTATGGAGACAATCTCAACTCAACAGGAAGCATGGCCTTTTCAAAGTGACTGAAGGAATCTATCAAGTAAGAGGATTTGACTTAGCTAATATGACAGTCGTAGCAACAGATGAAGGATGGATAGTAATTGATCCATTAACTACGGTTGGAGTTGCAAGAGCAGCAATGAAATTAGTAGATGATCAACTTGGAAAAAAACCAGTAAAAGCTATAATTATAACACATAGCCATATAGATCATTTTGGAGGAATGAAGGGTATTGCAAATGAGGCTGAGATTAGTGAAAAGGGAATTGAAATCATCGCTCCTGAAGGTTTTTTCGAACATTCTATAAGTGAGAATGTAATTGGTGGAAATGGTATGAAACGAAGAGCTACTTATATGTTTGGCCATCTTCTTCCTACCGACAGTTTAGGTATGATAGGCAATGGATTAGGACAAAAAGTAAGTTCAGGAAAAGTGAGTATTTTAAAACCTACGATTACTGAAACTGGCCAAACCATCAACATAGATGGTCTTGATATTATATTTCAGAATACTCCTGAAGCAGAGGCTCCAGCAGAATGCATGTTTTACTTTCCTAAGTACAAAGCATTTTGTCAGGCCGAGGAGATCAATCATACGCTTCATAACCTTTATACTCTCCGTGGAGCACAAGTCAGAAATGGGCTTAAATGGAGTAAATATATAGATC
>DKPS01000267.1:551-10751 GCA_002471345.1 Saprospiraceae bacterium UBA7328 | reverse complement strand
AAACCGTCCATTAGATTTTATGGCTGTTACAGAGCATGCAGAATATATGGGTTTATACCTTCAGTTAACGGATGAAAATGGGGGATTGACAAATTCTGCCTTGGCAAAAGATTTAAGAAGTTCGGATAGAGAAAAATCAACAGAGGGATTCGTCAGACTAGGTGCTTCTATGGGCTCAGGAGAGCAAATTCCAGAATTAGAAAATGAAGCCTATCGAAAGAGCATATGGAATCGAGTGGTATCTATTGCGGATAAACATTACCAACCAGGTTCTTTCACCACCTTTCCTGCCTATGAATGGACGGTAAGTTATCAATATCCGGATGAAAAAACCACAGCTAGAAATTTGCATCGTAATATCATTTTTAGAAGTAGTAAAGTGCCAAATATTCCCTTTTCAAATTTTGATTCAAAAAACCCAGAAGACTTATGGCATTGGATGGATGAACAAAGAGCGAATGGTATTAACGTAATGGCCATTCCACATAATGCCAATAAAAGCGATGGCTTAATGTATCCGTCCACAAATTGGGCTGGAGAACCTATTGATGCCGAATATGCACAATTACGAATGCGTAACGAACCCATTAGCGAAGTAAGCCAAATCAAAGGCACTTCAATGACACATCCTGCATTAAGCCCAGACGATGATTTTGCCGGATTTGAGATTACTAATCTAACCTTTGGAACTGCTCCCGTTCAGAGTGAGCCTCAGGGGAGTTATGTTAGGCAAGCATTAAAAGATGGCTTGGTTTATCAAAAAAATCTTGGAGCAAACCCGTACAAATTTGGATTTATTGGTAGTACGGATAGTCATAATGGTTCGAGTCCAGCCGAAGAGTATAATTATAGTGGAAAAATAGGGATCGTAGACCATACCGACAAGGTGAGAAGAAGTGGAGAAGATAATCCTGCTCGATGGGATAGGTGGAGTGCAGGTAGTCTTGCAGGTGTTTGGGCAATAGAAAACACTAGAGAAGCTTTGTTTGACGCCATGCTTAGAAAAGAAACTTTTGCTACTTCAGGGCCTCGAATGAAAGTTAGACTTTATAGTGCTTGGGATTTTCCAGATGACATATTAGAACAAGAAGATTGGGCAATTACTGCATCAAAAGTAGGCGTACCAATGGGTAGTGATTTACCACCTGTGTCGGATAGTAATAAAGTACCTTCTTTCCTAGTTTGGGCAATCAAAGATGCAGAAAGTGGCAATTTGGATCGAATTCAGATCGTCAAAGGTTGGGTGGATGAAAATGGAGAAAGCCAAGAGAATGTATTTAATGTTGTTTGGGCAGGTGACCGCAAAATGAATAAAAACGGCAAATTAGGGGCTATTGGCAATACCGTTAATGTAGCCGATGCCAGTTATGAAAATAGCATCGGTTCAGTAAGTTTAAAAACAATATGGTCAGACCCTGAATTTGATGTTCAAGAAGATGCTTTTTACTATGCTAGAGTATTAGAAATTCCTACTCCACGGTGGAGTACTTATGATGCCAAAGCGATGGGAGTATCTGTGCCGACAGATGTGCCTGCAACTATTCAAGAACGGGCTTGGTCTTCTCCAATATGGTATACTCCGCAGTAAGAGCAAGTTTTAAGTAAAAGTTCATAGTGCAAGATTTTCAACCAGATATTGATAACTAAGTTTTTAAGTTCAAATGCAAGTCCAAGTTCTAGTCTGAAGTACAAGTCTATTTCAGATCAAAAAAATACTTCCATTCATTGAAGACCTATTACAGATGGTTGAAATTACTGGCATAATCGACAAATATTGCTTTACTTTTATTCTCTTAGCCTCACTTAAAGAATTCGAAATTTATCCACTAAAGTTTGCACATGAAAGACTTCAAAAACAAAATAGTAACCATCACAGGTGCAGGTTCTGGTATGGGCAGAGCATATGCTATAGAATTTGGAAAATCGGGGAGTAAATTGGCACTTACTGATTGGAATGAGGATAACTTGCTCGAGACAAAGCAGATGGTCCAAAAACTAGGAGTGAAGGAGGTTTTCACCAAAGCTTTCGATGTATCTAACGAAGAGGAAGTGTTGAAATTTGCAGATGATGTAAAATCAGCACTAGGTAATACCCATATTGTTATCAACAATGCTGGAATTGCAGGTGGTGGTGGACCATTCATTTATGGAGATTCCAAGGACTTTAGGAAAGTCATGAATGTCAACTTATTTGGAGTCATAAATGGTTGTAAAGCATTCCTACCACAAATCATAGAAAATAATGAAGGAGCTGTCGTAAATGTGTCAAGTGTGGCTAGCTTGATAGCCGCTCCAGGAGGTGTAGCCTATAATACATCAAAGTTTGCCGTAAGAGGATTTACAGAAACACTAATGGCTGAATTTCATAAATCTCCGATTAGTATTCATAATGTAATGCCAGGAAAAATTAAAACGGCGATAGCTGATGATCTTGAAACAGATACTTATAAGAAGACCTTGATAACTCCTCCTGAAGTGGTGGTTCATGATGTGATAAGAGCTATTAAAAAAGGAAAGAATAATATACTCTCTGGTCACTTAGCGAATAGTATAAATGTTCTATCGAAACTGCCTATAAAAATGAGAATCAAAATCTTGTGGAAGGAAATCACGGAGAAAATGGGAGCAGGTCACAAGTTTAAGCCTTTTAATAGTTTGATGAAGTGAGAAATTAAACCTCAAACCAAAGTTTCAAGTACAAATGAAGAAAGAGGCTTTTTGAACTTGACACTTGACACTTGACACTTGAAAATGAACAACAACAGTAACCACTACGACATCATTATAATCGGAGCAGGCTTATCAGGCATCGGAGCAGCTTGCCACTTGAGACGAAATTGTCCTGAAAAGTCCTTTGCTATGTTAGAAGGAAGAGACAATATTGGTGGTACATGGGATTTATTTAAATATCCAGGTATTCGTTCTGATTCAGATATGCATACCTTTTCTTATAATTTCAAACCATGGACTTACGATAAGACCATTTCCGATGGGGCAACCATTATGAAATATCTGAATGAAACTATTGATGACTATGATTTAAGTAAGCATATAAGATTTAATCAATGGATATCAGAAGTGTCCTGGAATTCTGAAGAGGAAAAATGGACGGTGATTGGTAAGGACAATGAAACTGGAGAAGCTATACGACTAAGTTGTAATTTCTTGCTATCCTGTACTGGTTATTATGATTATAACGAGGGATATACTCCCGATTTCAAAGGACTTGATAAGTATAAAGGGAAATTCGTACATCCACAAAAATGGACAGAGGACATAGATTATGAAAATAAGGAGGTTATCATTATTGGAAGTGGAGCAACTGCTGTCACATTACTTCCCTCCATGGCAGATAAAACCAAGCACATTACGATGTTGCAACGGTCTCCTACGTATATGATGAGTCTACCCAAACATGACCCATTCTCAAAGTTTGTCCACAGATGGTTACCCTCTAAACCAGCCCATTTTCTAGCTCGGTGGAAGAGTATTCTAAGACAAATATATTTTTACAGTATTTCTCGAAAGAAACCTAAGGAAGTCCGATTTTTTATAAAAAATCAGATTAAAAAAGTTCTGGGTGAAGACTATGTAGAGACTCATTTTAATCCAAAGTACAACCCTTGGGACGAACGAATTTGTGCCGTAGTGAATAATGATTTGTTCGATGCCATTAATGAAGGTAAATGCACTATAGTAACGGATCACATTGACTCCTTTACAGAAAAAGGAATCTTGTTGCAATCTGGAAAAGAACTGAAAGCAGATTTAATAGTCTCTGCTACTGGATTGAAAATTAAGGTATTAGGTGGAATAGATATCATGGTGGACGGTCTAAAAATGGACCCAGCCAACCTAGTAAATTATAAGGGAATGATGCTTCAGGATGTGCCTAATATGGTAACCATAACTGGTTACACCAATGCCTCCTGGACTTTGAAAGCCGATTTAGTTAGTGAATATCTCTGCCGCTTATTGAAACACATGGATAAGAAGGGATTGAGCTCTTGTACTCCCATACTCGCTGATAAAGAAATAGTAACAGAACCAGCTTCTGACCTTGCTTCAGGTTATATTCAGCGAGCTCTGCACCTAATGCCAAAGCAAGGGAAAGAGTATCCATGGAAACTGAATCAGAATTATATAAAAGACATGATCGCACTCAGGCACAAGAGTATTGATGATGGATATTTGAGATTTAAATAGTCAGAGTAGAGACACTTTAATTTTTGTTTTAATAAATAGTCGATGAAAAATTTTCAATTAAAGAATCCAACCAAGATCATTTTTGGAAAAGACCAATTGTCGAAAATGGCAGCTGAAATTCCAAAAGACTCTAAAGTACTAATGCTCTATGGAGGCGGCAGCATTAAGAAAAATGGAATTTATGATAATGTAAAAGCTGCTATGGAGGGATTTGAAATAGAAGAATTTGGCGGTATTCCAGCCAATCCGGAGTATGATATTTTACTGCAAGCTTTAAAAGTTATCAAAGAAAAAGACATTACTTTTTTATTGTCTGTTGGTGGAGGTTCTGTTATAGATGGTACTAAGTTTTTATCCGCTGCCGCTTTATTTGAAGGTGATGAACCTTGGGACATCCTTACTAAAAGTAAACGTACAATGACAGGAATGCCTTTTGGTACTGTATTGACATTGCCAGCCACGGGTTCTGAGATGAATTCTGGAGCCGTGATTACCCGAAAAGAAACGAAAGAGAAGAGAACAATGGGTGGACCAGGTTTATTTCCTGAGTTTTCTGTACTCGATCCAGAAGTTATTAAATCTATTCCTAAACGACAATTAGCAAATGGGTTAGCAGATTCATTTACCCATGTGACAGAGCAGTATTTGACTTATCCTGTTGGAGCCTTGTTACAGGACCGATTTGCGGAAAGCATACTACAAACCTTAGTAGATATAGCACCTAAAATAATGGAAGAGGATTTCAATTATGAAGCCGCTTCTAATTTCATGTGGTGCTGTACCATGGCATTAAATGGACTGATCAATAAAGGTGTTCCATCTGATTGGGCAACACATATGATGGGACATGAACTCACAGCATTATACGGCATAGACCATGCTCGGACTCTAGCTATTATTGCAGGTAATCACTACACTCATAACTTCGACGATAAGAAAGAAAAACTGGCCCAATATGCAGAACGGGTATGGGATGTTAGAGAAGGAACGACTGAGGAAAAAGCCCGAATAGGAATTACTAAAACTACTGAATTCTATCAATCCTTAGGCATCGATACTAAGTTATCAGCATATACAGAATCTTACGATGGAACTGCTGAAATCATCTCTAAGCGATTTGAAGAAAGAGGATGGATGAAGCTCGGAGAACGACAAAACGTGAGTCCAAGTGATGTAGAAGAAATTGTTAAAATGTCTTATTGAGACAGGAGTCATGATTACTGACACCTCATTCCTGATACAAAAAACATATGAAAAAGATCAAAACCGAAATTGTAATTGATAAAGATATTTCGTCGGTTTGGAATGTGCTAACAGATTTTGAAGACTATCCGAATTGGAATCCATTTGTAAGATCAGTTATAGGGGAAAAGTCCATTGGAAATAAGGTGTCCGTAACCTGTAATACATCAGGTGGAAAAACGGTCTCATTTAAGCCAATTGTCATAATGTTTGAAACTGATAGAGAATTTCGATGGAAAGGAAAGCTTGGAATTAAAGGAATATTTGACGGGCAACATTATTTCAAATTGGAAAAAGTGAGTGAAAATCAAACCAAGTTTATTCATGGCGAAAACATGAGTGGAGTGCTTGTTTCTTTAATGGGCAAAACGTTAGATAAGATGAATAAAAGCTTTGAATTGATGAATCAGGCATTAAAAAAAGAATGCGAGAAAATTTGATACCACAAGAAAAAACTTAACCAATTCATTATTAAAAAGCTATTTATGAAAAAAGTCATCAGTTTAATCCTTTCACTTGGAATCTTTGTCTCCATATCTGCACAAAACACCATAGAAGGCACATGGAATACTGGCAGAGATAATACCCTTATCGAAACCTATCAAAAGAACGGCGAATGGTTTGGTAAGGTAATATCCTCTGACAACCCTAAAGCCGAAATAGGTAATGATGTATTAAGAAATATTACCGAATCTGGTGGAGAATGGAAAGGAAAGCTATTCATGGCTAAAAGGGGCAGGCTCGTGGATGCTATTGTAGAGCCTAGCGATGACAAATTAGAAATTACTATATCAGGTGGAGGTATGAAAAGAACTTTGACATGGTCGCGAAAATCCGAAGAATAGTAATCGAGACATGCAAAAACTTTCATTACGGATTAAATTATTCTACGGTCTAGGCATGGCCTCACGTGGAATAAAAGACGGTCTATTTCAGTTATTCCTCTTCTTTTATTTCAGTCAGGTCCTTGGTTTAGATCCTGAATTGGCAGGGTTATCGTCGCTAATTGGACTCGGATTTGATGCCATATCGGACCCTTTGATTGGTATACTTTCAGATAATTGGAAATCCAAAAAATGGGGACGTAGACATCCATTTTTGTTCGCTTCAGCACTACCCATAGGACTATTCATTTGGCTCCTATTTTCTCCTCCAATCGGATTGGACCAAACAGGATTGTTTTGGTGGTTGACGATTTTTGCCGTTTTGGTTCGGTTTGCGGTGACATTATTTAATGTCCCCTATATTTCTCTCGGTGCAGAACTGAGCACCGATTATAAAGAGCGGACATCGATTACAGCTATTCGCATGATGTTTACGACATTCTTTCCTGTGATAGTCATGATAGGAGGATATGTCTTTTACTTTGTTCCTACCGCAGAGTATTCCAATGGATTATTAAATAAAGAAGCTTATCCCACATTTGCCCTGTTATGCGGCCTTATAATTTGTATAATTATCTTTATCAGTACATGGGGTACTAGAAAGATCATTCCTCATCTTCCTCAGCCTTCTCAGTTACAAAGCCAACAGAGCTTTGGTCAACTTTTAAACAATCTAAGGGCTGCTTTCAAGATGTCTTCTTTTCGCAGCATAGTCCTATTTAACATGTTGATATACACCGGTCTAGGTGTAGGTGTAATCTTTACACCATATTACTGCACCTATTATTTTGGATTGTCGACACAAGAAATGGCTGCACTACCTATAAGTACTGCAGTAGGAGGCTTTTTATCATTGATCATCGCACCTAGGCTAGGAAATGCAATTGGTAAGAAATGGGCGACAATGTGGAGCGTATTGATAGCTGGATCGTTTTTCGCATTGCCCTTTCTACTTAGGATTATGGGTCTCTATCCAAAAAATGGCACCTATATGGTTTTGCCCTTATACGTAACCTCACTCATCGCAGCATATACAGGTCTAGTTATGGCCTTCAGTTTGATTCCCTCCATGATGGCTGATGTAGTAGACGAATTTGAATTAAAAACTGGAAACCGACAGGAAGGCTTATTCTTTTCAATGATGTCATTTGCTTATAAAATGACAACTGGAGTTGGCACTTTCATAGCAGGGCTGTTATTGGCTTGGATCAATTTTCCTAAGCAAACAGATGTTGCGGATGTCGCTCAGTCAGCTATCGATGGATTAGGATGGGTCGGAGGGCCTATTACTTTGAGCATTTTTGTTTTGTCTGTCTTTTTCATTCTTCCCTACCCACTTAGTAAGGCAAGGTTTAAAGAGATTAGGGCGGAGTTGGACGGGAGGTCTTTATAATAGTTTAAATAGT
The DNA here is from genome assembly GCA_002471345.1 of Saprospiraceae bacterium UBA7328. GTDB lineage: Bacteria > Bacteroidota > Bacteroidia > Chitinophagales > Saprospiraceae > UBA7328. The sequence goes on along the minus strand of DKPS01000267.1, from coordinate 3,013 downwards.
GAGACTCTTAATCACATTTATTCATTTGTTTAAGGATACTAGGTTTAAAATTATTTTATTTAGTTCTGAAATTTAAGAGCCACAAATTAGACATATCGGTGTATGAAGTGGAGTTAAATCTTATTGATACAAATAGGCACAAAAATTATAAAGACTCTATGGCACTTCCTTCTTTATTTGATAATTTAAGACTACCAGTTATTGGTGCTCCTTTGTTTATTATTTCAGGACCAGAACTCGTTATTGCACAATGTAAGGCTGGGATAGTAGGATCATTTCCTGCACTCAATGCAAGACCTCAATCTCAACTGGATGAATGGATCCATCAAATTACAGAAGAGCTAGCAGCTTACAATAGAGATAATCCAGACCAGCCTTCTGCTCCATTCGCGGTCAATCAGATTGTACATCGCTCTAATAATCGATTGTATGAAGATATGGAGACTTGTGCTAAGTGGAAAGTCCCATTAATGATCACATCATTAGGAGCGAGAGTAGAAATAAATGATGCAGCTCACGAGTGGGGAGGTATAGTATTACACGATGTTATCAATGATCGCTATGCACATAAAGCAATCGAAAAAGGAGCAGATGGGCTAATCCCTGTTGCTGCGGGAGCAGGTGGACATGCAGGTACTACTTCTCCCTTTGCCTTGATGCAGGAAATCAGAGCATGGTTTGATGGCCCAGTGGCACTTTCGGGTTCTATTGCTTCTGGAGCTGCAGTGTTGAGTGCACAATCAATGGGTGCTGATCTGGCATATATCGGCAGTGCCTTTATATCCACTAAAGAAGCCAGAGCGAATGATGACTATAAGCAAGGCATTGTGGATGGCAAGGCCGACGACATTGTATATTCTAATTTATTCACCGGTGTACATGGCAACTATCTAAAGAAATCAATAGTGAATGCTGGATTGGATCCAAACAATCTACCAGAAAGTGACCCGAGTAAAATGAATTTTGGTTCAGGAGGAAATACCGATGCTAAGGCATGGAAGGATATCTGGGGCTGTGGTCAGGGTATTGGTAATATCGATGAAGTTCTATCTGCAGGAGATCTAGTGGCTAAGTTTAAAAGGGAGTATGATAAAGCATTGGAGCGGATAAAAGGATTGGCTGGGTAAGAACGAAATATATTTGAGCTTGATACAGACTGATGTGGCGGAATTATCTCTTAAACTACTTTGATTTTCTATCTTTTACTAGCTCCTGTAAAACTAACTCTGTAGTTAAACATTTCACTTTCGAAAAACTAAGAGAAGTTAGTCTTTTATTCGAACCAGGAAGTGTCTTAAGTACAATTGAATAATCTATGAAAGATGTTGCGGCTAAATTAGCAGAAGTGGTAGATGTTTCTCAAATACAAGCTAAACAAAATTCCACAGGTGGTGCGGCTGTATAGTAAATGAGGTAAGAGTCTTAGAGGCTTGATTCAGTCTCCTTTTCAGTCTTATCCTTTCTAGTAATTGATCCAAGAAGCCTATCAATATTGATCAACCATCTATAATTCACATATTTTCTGAGCAATGAAATACCAGAATATGGTATATTTGAATAAAAGAAGAAATGGCAAAAAACACATCAATAATATTAGGTGAACATTTTGATCAATTCATCAAAGAAGAAATTAAATCAGGAAGATATTCTTCTGCTAGTGAGGTAATTAGAAATGGATTGCGGCTCTTGGAAGTTGAGAAACAAAAGATTGAAGCAATAAATAAGGCATTGATTGTTGGTGAGATGAGTGGCGAACCGGTTAGTTTTGACAACGAAAAGTTTAAAGAAAAGATGCGGTCCAAATTGTCAGAAAATGCTTAAACTTAAGCTATTACCCGAAGCCGTAAAAGACTTAGAACAAATTTTCGAATATACATTCGAAACTTGGGGAATTGCTCAAGCATACAAGTATCAGGATGAATTGTTTGCAGGTTTTACCAATATTAAAAAGAATCCAGAAATTGGCTCCGCATACATTCATACGAAAAGAGGATACAGAAAGCACAAAATTAACCGACATCTGATTTTCTACAGATTTGATTCAGATATATGCTATGTGATAAGAATTTTACATGAAAGAATGGACCTGCAAACTAAACTTAGAAATTGAATTCGAATGCATTCAATTCTAGTAATGTCAATAATCCTATATTTCAAATTACCTCTCTACCACTACCCTTTCCACTACTCTCTGCCCTGATTTACGATCTTGCAATTCCAAAATATAAACACCTGATGATTGCGAAGCTATATTAAACTGAGAATTATTTACTACGGTATCTACCCTTTTTCCATTTAAGCCATATAACGTTGCTTTAAAATCGAGCCTCCCTTCTACATCGATATTGATTACAGAACTCGCTGGATTAGGAAAAATGTTGACAATAGTATTTGAGATTTCATGAATGGATGAAGTCAAATCCATTCCATCACAATTTTCATCAATGCCATTATTGGGAATT
>DKPS01000267.1:0-249 GCA_002471345.1 Saprospiraceae bacterium UBA7328 | reverse complement strand
ATCAATGCCATTATTGGGAATTTCTTCAGCATCAGGATTAATGTTAGGATTGTTATCATCACAATCGTCGGCTAATACAAATCCGTCTTGATCTAGATCGTCATCCAATGTCAGTGGATCACAATCATCGTCAATACCATTGTAAGCTATTTCAGTTTGAGCGGAATTGATAAGTGCATTTGTATCATCGCAGTCCTCTGCTAAATCAAATCCATCTTGATCTAAGTCATCATCCAATGTTGAAGAATT
>DKPS01000078.1 GCA_002471345.1 Saprospiraceae bacterium UBA7328 | reverse complement strand
ACAACTCTATCATCATAAATATCTTCAATCATATAGCGATCAATACGATCCCCTTCTTCATATCTATTTCCATTTATGATAACATAAACCTTATCATCAAGCTTTGCAACAGATTCTATTTTTAGCAGTTCAAAATCAGCCATGCGAGGCTGTTCTTCTTTTAAATTTCTATTTGAAATTATTTCAGGCTCACTACCCAACTTCAAATTCTTTTTCTGGATGAAAGGATTTCTGTTCCATTGGCTCATTTGAAGGATTTCTTCAGGTATTTCTAAAAATTCACCATGAGTGTCCATTGCAGACAAATTTGATTTAGCGGCTTCTTCAATTACTTTCTTTTGACGAGAAATATTTGATTTTTTTCGAATCTTTTGAATACTCGGTTTTGCCTTCCTTGTTGTCACTCTAGGCTTTGGACGTTTCTGCGACATTTGATAGTAGTCATTAACCGCAAATATTAAGGATAGCACTAGACCGGTTGTAAGTAATTTTAATCTATTCGTCATATTATTTGATTCTAATTCACAACTTTTAATGTTAAAGCAGTTTGGAAATAAGTATAAATAATAAAGCTTATTGTTTGTCTTTCCGTACCACCTTTTTCTATGATATTTACATTGGAAACAGATAGCCGCGTATCTTCAGACCTCAACTTTTCTAGAAGTATTCCAAAGTCAGGGAAGGTACATATAATTTGGATATCTATTGGATACTTGGAAATCATAATTTCCTCATTTGTATCAGGGATAAATATTGTTTTTTCCTCTACAGGGAATTTCGATGGCGACCAAGAGTCTACTTTTATTTCAGATTTTTTTATTATGTCAAAAATAACATTGAAGATTCTCTTTTGATCTGATATATCTGGAATCCTGTTAATCTTATCTTCAAAATCTAAATTATAATCGGACCATTCTCTTTTGACTGAAGCTAAATCGTTGAATGTTTTTTCGGCTTGAGTTGATTTAGATTTTTGAGACTTTAAATCTCTCGCTAATTTATTATTTTCAGTTTTAAGGCTAGTAAATAAAGTCAGGTACCATATTCCTATCGCTAAAATTGTCACCGTTGAGATGGAAATAAATAAATTGTAATGATTATTAAAAAGCTTATTCATTAGAACACACACTTAATATCATATTGAATATTATTGGGACCATCATCTGCTCTTGAACCTTTTTCCATGACATCAACAGACTTAAAGAGTTTGGAATCTTCTAAAATTTCCAGAAAATTATTAAAGTAGCGATCTTTTAATGCAGGATTTGCAGTTAGGTTTCCAACCATTCTTACAATCCGCTTGTCTTCATCTTCCATTTCAATAAAAGATTGCAGAGCTCTACCTTGTTTACGGAGTAACTTCTTTTCCCATCCTTGCTGAAAACTCATTCTTTCTAAAGTAATTTCAGATGGAAGGCGGTTGCTTAAAAATCTTGTGATGGCAATGATCCTATCAAAATAATCCGTATCATAGGCTAATAGCTCAATTTGATTCTTAACATTATTACGGTTTTGAACCGCAATAGAAAATTCTTCATTGACACTATTAAGTTTTCTTGCACCTATGGAGGCAGGAAGTAGGTCTAAATTAAGCTGATTGTTCTTAGAAAAAAGCTGATACGTTTGGAGAGCGGCAAAGAACATAACACCAACAGCAACCATAGAAACAACGCGCGTCGCCCATCTAAAATAATTTCCTTTGACTAGATCTTTTGGCAGAACACTTATCCCTGAAGGAATACTTAATGCCGCGCCGATCGCAGGAGTTAATAACGTTGGATGAAATGGGATAGAATTCCTCTCACTATCAAAAGGAGAAAAGGTAAGGTTTCTTACTGGGTTGAGGACACCACATCTTATCTGAGTTGCCCCTTCGATGAAAAGATCTATATTTTTAATTTTACCCGCAAGGCCAGAAACAAGAATTTTAGAACTTTCAGTGATATTAATTACTCTTCTCGTTCTATTTATTACTCGTTCAATTTCTTGGCTCCATAAATCAAAAGTTGGCCTAAGTGTATTGTCTAATTTATTCGGCTTACTTGTTATGCCTTGATTCGATAAAAAAGTAGAAGGGACATCAAGAGATTCTAGTTTTTCAGGATCCTCTGATATTTTATTCTCAATCAAAACATCCATTAAATTTTTATATCCAAAGTACAAAACATTGACAGATCTAATTTTATCACCTTCACATGCAATAACGGTACTCTCTGTGAGACCAATATTGAATAAAATATTATTTTGACCTTTAATATTTATATCTTTGTAGTTCCATATGTACGCATTGAAGATAGATTGTGCTGTTGGCATCCAATCTCGAATATCAACTCCATTTTCTGATAGAGTATCCGTCACCTTAAGTAATGAATTTTTATCTGCTACACCTACTGAAATTTTATCTTCTTTATCCGGCTTGATGTTTAAGATCGCATTATCTACAGGAAAAGATAACTTCTTACCAAGGGTGTACTTAACAATCTCTTTCTTATCTTTTTTTGCATCCCCAGCTAATTCAACAAACTTAACCATTACTTTTTCATGATTCTGAGAAAAATAAATATTTGATTTGTTGCTTATCGTTTGCAACGACCTCCCATGTAATTCTTTAATAGGGAAAAACTTTTCGTTTAAACGATTGAGACTTCTTTTAAATTTTTCATAGAAACTATCAGGCTCATTAAAAAAATCTTCTCCCGATGATTTTTCTAATTGATATTCATATGAGATTAACGTTTTAACTCCTTTTGTGTTATTAATCATTACAGAAGACAAATGGTTGCCATCAATATTCACACCAATAGATGCCGGATCAAAAAAAGTATTTAATGATTGTAACCCTTGATCAAATGTACCGGGGTCATTAAGCGGATCTTGAGGAACAACAATACTTTTTTGCTGATACGCTGGGACCTCATTCTCTTCCTCTTCAATATCGCTTCCAATTAAGGAAGAGTTTTCTTCAAGTTTCACATCTTGATCCTTCTCTACTTCAGCCGCTAAGGATTCAGTAGAACCCCCAATCCATTCATCATCTAAATCAACTGGCTTTTCAACTACAGAAGGTGGTTCATTTATGACGGGGGGTTCTTCAGGCGGAGCCATCGGTTCTGCACTTTCTTCTTCTAAGACAGGCTGAATTATTTCTTTTGGCTTCGCAACCTCAGTAGGTTCCGCAGGAGGGACTGGTGCAACAGGTACTTTAGGAACGACTGGCGACACAGGCTCTTTTACAACAGTTCCCGGTTCCTTGGCGTTAGTTCCTTCTTGATCTTTTTTTCTGAGGACATCCAGAAGCTTATTTACAGCAATATCATCATAATTATTACCTTGAGATAATTTCTTTAAATTTTCTGCATCTGGAGTTTGACCAGACGTCACCCGAGTCACCATTTCTGCATCAATTGCCGTTCTTTCATCTCCAATCATTGTCAATAATAATTGATGACATAATTGGGTAATTTTTCTGGGATATCCATCTGTTACTTCATGAATCATTTTAA